>JBEHWP010000069.1:0-13895 GCA_040217665.1 Vulcanimicrobiota bacterium | reverse complement strand
ATCCTCTCTTTTTGCCGTCATGGATTCCTGGATAATCTTTGCATATTTTAAATTCTTCTCTTCGAATTGTTTTGCTTCGTCAGGTATCATTGTGTTCTCCTTTCAATCGTAATGCGTGATGCGTAATGCGTGATGCGTAATGCGTGTTTTCACCGAAATAGGGCAACCACATGGGGACGCCCCTACGGTTCACCCTTCACCCTTCACCCTTCACTCTTCACCCTTCACCCTTCACCCTTCACCCTTCACTCTTCACCCTTCACCCTTCACCCTTCACCATATCTTCTCTTCGCCGGAATTTTTTTTCATTGAGCTTTTTATTTCACCTATCTCATCAGATAAATCTTCTATCTTTTCTTCGAGATCCAGTAATTTTGATTCTATTTTCTGGAGATACTGAAGAATTTTCGCACTATCTTCCCTTGTAGGCATATTCATTTTTTCCAGATAATTTTTCATAAGATCATCATTTTTTTTCTTACCCTCAAGACCTGCTTCTACTCCTTTACTGATATTTGCCAGAAATGACGGGTTGTGTATAAGTTCATTCATTTTTTCTATAAAGGTTTTTTCCATCTGTTCATAAAATTGTTTCCCGAACTGTGTGGGGTCCATAAATTGTTTCCCGAACTGTGACGGATCCATAAACATAATAGTGGCTGCCTCCTTAATAAATAAAATTATAGATCAAAAATTTTACCGGGATTTAAGATATTATTGGGATCAAAAGATTTCTTTATATCCTTCATAAGTCTTAAGAGGGTACTGTCTGTAAATATATGCATATATTCTTTTTTTACGACACCTATGCCATGTTCACCGGAGATTTTCCCTCCTCTTGCTATGGCATCGTCATGAATTTGTCTTCTTACTTTTTCATATTTTTCTTCCCAGCAAGGGATAAGCTCACCTTTAAGATTTATCTTCGCCATGTGGGTATGGAGATTGCCGTCTGCTGCGTGGCCAAAGGTGGGAAGCCACATGTCTGCTTCTTTTTCTATTTCCTCCACTCTTCTCAGATGAGGTTCTATCTGATTTCTCGGAAGAACTATATCCAGAGCTTCTATTGTTATGGATTTCAGTGCTTCATAGACCAGGCTTCTGATCTCCAGAATTTCTTCCTGTTTTTCCCTCTCTTCTGCAACAAAAACATCCAGTGCTTCATAATTCATGCATATATCTGAAATCTTCATTCCTGATTTTTCAACTTCTTCCATGTCTTCTCCTTCTAAAATGATAAGGAGATAAACATCTCCGGCTTTTACAGGCCACGATTTGTTCAGATAATCTTTCGACATATTGATGAGTCTGCTGCTTATAAATTCTATTGAAAGAGGAAGTATTCCTTTACAGAGTATTTCCGGTACACTTTTCAGGGCTTTAGATACACTGTCAAAAGGTATAACAAGGGTAAGAGATGCTGCGGGAAGAGGCATAACACTGAAGGTTGTTTCAGTTACAATGCCGAGAGTACCTTCTGAGCCGATCATAAGATGAAGGAGATTATATCCGGAACTGTCTTTAAGGAGTTTCCCGCCTAACCTGACAATATGTCCGTCAGGGAGGACTACTTTCAGTGCTCTTACGAAATTTCTTACTGTGCCGTATTTTACAGCCCTTGCTCCTCCTGCATTTGTACATACTATACCTCCTGCATTGGCACTTTCTTCTCCCGGATGGGGAGGGAAAAACATATTTTTTTCCTTTAATTTTTCTTTCAGTTCCCTGAGTGTAAAGCCTGCTTCCATTGTAGCCATAAGATTTTCTTCATCAAGTTCCAGAAATTTATTCATTTTTTCAAGACTTATTACAATACCGCCGAAAAGCGGAATAGCTCCTCCTGCAAGTCCCGTACCTCCCCCTCTTGCCAGAACAGGTATGTTATATTTATTTGCTATTTTTACGATTTCTGAAATCTCTTCTGAAGTCTCCGGTTTTATTACCAGTTCAGGATAGTGTTTTAAATGGGGCAGCACTGTTTCATCATGGGAATAATCTTCCATTTTATCTTTTTCCGTAATGATATTTTTTACGCCTGATATAAGTTCAAGTTCCTTAATTATGGTGGGATTAATTCTATTATACATATAACCTCCTTCAGTGAGTGGTATGTGAAGTATATATTTTCCACAGTACCTGCGGATTTTTTATATTACTTTTTGGAATTACTCTGTATTATGGTTTATAATTTAATCACTTCATTAATAATCCTGCTAAGCAAAAAAACATTCTGAAAATTAATTTTCAGAATGTTTTTTTGTTCAGGAATGCCAATTTATTAATTGTTTTTTTACTCCCGTCACGCGTTACCCGTGATGCGTCACGATTAATATATTTGAGACAGTTATTTAACTGCTATTCCCTGTCTATTAACCGTTGAAAGCAATTTTTCCTCCTGAACCGCTGATAAGATATCCCATAGATTGTGTTTTCATCTGTGCAAAGATTTCGGGAAGTTCTCCCTTTGTCTTTTCTGCCACCTGAATCGCTTCCATTGCATCAAGGACTCCTGCGCCCTGTGAAGTCTTCGGTTTGCCCATATCATCTGCAGTTTTTGTAAGAATATCTTTAACCTGAGACGGAGAAAGTTGAGGATTTATTTCAAGCATATCTGCTACTATGCCTGCCGTGAGCGGTGTTGCCATGGAAGTGCCCTGCATACTGATATAATCATCATCAATGCTGTTAATGTTAAGTTTTGAAAAGGTTTTATTCCAGAATTTCCTCAATTCACCGTCTGACTTACCTGTAACCAGTTCCGGGTTCATTCCGAAATTTTCATAGAGAACAGGCGGCAGAATTCTCAATTTATCATCAGGTAATTGTTTTATATAATTTATGGCTGTTGCCTGTTTGGCGATTTCACTTCCCGGGACATTAAGTGATATAATATTTGTTCCGGGAGCTACCAGATCTGGCTTTAAAAGACCGTCTTCTGTGCCTCTGCTTGAAAATGATGCTATGTCATCATCATCTTTTTGAGGTGTATTTTTATCATCTACGGCTCCTATTGTAATAGCATAGGGGCTGTTTCCCGGTGCTGCTGCAATTGTTCCTTCTACAGGTCCTTCGTTCCCTGCGGCAGCTACTACGATTATACCTGCGTCTGACGCCCTTTTTACAGCCTGATTTATTGCATTGCACTGATCTCTGGTAACAGGAACACCTACAGACATATTTATTATTCTTATATTATATTGATCTCTGTTTTGAATTACCCAGTCTATTCCCTCAACTATATCGGAGACCTTTGCACCACCGTCGGAATTTAATACCTTTATCCCTACAAGATTTGCTTCAGGAGCAGTGCCCTTATATTTACCTCCGGAGACCATCCCTGTTCCTGCCGCATCACCTGCTACATGGGTACCATGACCGTTATCATCATAGGGAGTTTCCCTGTCATTTACAAAATCTTTGAAGGCAATTATTTTATCTTTAATATCGGGATGAGGATATATACCTGTATCCAGAATGGCAATAGCAATACCTTTTCCTGTAGTTTTAAGCTCATTGATTTTTGTTGTGGCATTGAGCTCAAAAGGTATATCCTTCTTTTCATTTTTCAGTTCTCTTTCTTCCGGCTCTACTCCGTTGTCATGTGCAGGTTCGAAATATGAAGGGAGTATATACTGTGTTTCATTTGAAGTTACATTATAGCCTTCATTTTTTAATTTCTCAGCCGTTTCCCTGCTAACTCTTGCAATGACTTCTCCTCCTCCAAGAGTTCTATCGACTTTAATGTTTCTCATGGAGACTTTCTCTGAAGTGAATGCGCCGGGAGCAAGAAGAAGGTCGCCCTGAAAGGGGTTTCTTGCTGATATTATAACAGGTATTAATTCTTCTTCTGTTCCTTTAGTGGAAATACAGGTTAAATCTACATTGTCACTTATGTTTTTATCACTTGTTTTTTCAGTGTTCCCTCTTCTGTCTGAAGGACTTACTTCTTCTTTTGGAAGAGCACCGAGAAATCTGCTGTTATTTCGGAGTTTTGTCAGATATTCCCTCGAACCGGGAATATGGCTGGATATTTCATTCATATATGTTCACCTGCAATCATTTATATAAATCATGACGCGTTACGCGTTACGCGTTACGCGTTACGCGTTACGCGAGGAAAGAGTTTTTAATTCTTTAATAAGCTATCAGATTAGTTAATTATACCATAATACTATCATATTTCTTAAAGAAAATTGTTAACATTTTGTTAATAAAAAAACATGTCAGAGGAAACATGTTTTTTTATTGATTTTCCTGTTGTTCTTACAGGAATTTATTTCGATTTTTACAGGCCTATTCCTTAACAGCAAATTTATTATGAAACACAAATTTTTCCAGAGGAAATCTTTCAGGTCTCTTTTTTTCATGTTCTATCTGTTTTTCATTCAGGTCAGGGCTTATGTCCTCTGAACAGGTACCTGTTGCTATAAGGGCTATAAGTGTCATATCAGAAGGAATATGAAGGATTTCTTTTGCTTTATCTTCATCAAAGCCTGCCATGGGATGTGCTACAAGACCAAGTTCTGTGGCTCTTAAAATGAGAAAAGCTGTGGCCATGCCTGTATCGAAAGAATAATATTCCCTTCCTTTTACAATACAGTCAAGTTCTTTTTTACTGACTACTGCAATAATAAGTGATGCCGCTTTTGCCCAGCTATTTGCCTTCGGCAGGGCATTATGCAGTTCTGCAAGTGCTTCATTACCGTATACAAAAACATATCTCCATGGCTGGTTGTTGTAACATGAAGGGGCAAGACCGGCACATTGGGAAAGATCCTTTATTAAGTCTTCCGTTACTTCCAGCGGTTTTAGTGACCTGTAAGCTCTTCTTTTATTTATTATGTCTTTTAACATATGGTGCACTTCCTTTCAATAGCAATCCGGACACTGGTATCAACAAAGATCATTTATTTTATCTACTGATTAAATTCTAATGGTTAAAGAGCAGGAAGTCAACTATAAATATGCTATTAAATAATTAATAATTCCTTTCATTGTTTATATTTTAAATTTGCAATCTATGATATAATTAAATAATAAAATTGGATTTAACGTATATAAATAATAAGGGAGATTACTTTTATGGCACAGACAGAATTCCAGATAAAGATGTTTGTAAATAATCAGTCTGCCGGTAAGAGATTCTTCCGTCTTAACAAAGGAGAATCTCTTGATCATGTCATGTTAAAACTCCTGGCTTTCATAATATTTTTTGAACATAACCCTTCTATAGAAACATCTGTAGACTGGAGATATACTCCCGACCTTGTCGCTTTTGACTCTTACGGCAGATTGGGACTTTGGGTAGAATGTGCCGATGTGTCACCTGAAAAGATAAAGAAAATACTCCAGAAATATCGTAATGTAAAACTTGTTATATTGAAAATTACAGACGGTGAAGCAAAGAGTTTTTCGAATATATTCAGACAGGAGAAAGATAAAGAACCGGGACTTATGTTTATGGGGTTTGACAGTGGATTTATCGACAATCTCTGCAATAATATTTATGATAGAATGACTCTTCAGGCATTTACCGACGGAGATAAACTGGAAATCTCCTTTGATGATGTGAAATTTTCTTCAGGCATATATACTTATTAATTGAATTACCATGGCGTGTCATAATCAATATAACAGAAAATTCCCTTCTCTGAAAAAAGATTTTTTATTTTATTCATCATATCATACCCTGTTATTGAGTAATTTTTATACAGATAATTCATTCCGCACTGGCGCCATTTGGATTCACCTAAAGGGTTGAAAGATAAGATATTTATCTCTTTCAGAGAGAGAGTCTTCATAAATTCGGCTGTACCTGTTATATTTTCTTCATTATCATTGAAATTTTCTATGACAGGCATACGTATTATTAATTTTCCGGGCCATCTGCTTTCACAGAGAGATTTTATATTGTTTAATATGAGATCATTATCTACACCTGTATATTCCCTGTGTTTTATACTGTCCATATGTTTGATATCTGTAAAGGCAAAGTCTATATGGTTCATTATTTTTAGAAAATCTTCTGTTTTTGTATGACATGATGTTTCAATTGCAGTATGAATAAATGATTCTTTACAATTTTTCAATACAGAAAGAAGAAAATCTTTCTGTAATAGAGGTTCTCCTCCGCTGAATGTTACGCCTCCGGCATCTCCCCAGTAATATCTGTCTCTGTTTAAAATCTTCATTAATTCTTCCTGCGTAAAATATTTACCGCATTTAACGAGTGATTCATAAAAACATTCCTCGGTACATTTAAAATCTGTACATGATGAACAGGCATGCCAGTTGATCATTAAATGTCCATCTGAATCTTTCTCTAAAGCTTTATAAGGACAGGATTCTATACATCTGATGCAATCTCCGGCACATTTGTTTTTTCTGTAAAGGAGTCTTTCTTTTTTTTTCTGTCCTTCGGGATTGGCACACCAGAGACATCTCAGAGGACACCCCATCATGAAAACAGTAGTTCTGCATCCCGGCCCGTCATGGATTGAATGGCTCTGTATGTCGAAAATAAGACCTTCTTTGAGAGGTGATTTTTTTGTAATATCCATAATTTTTTTTCGTGACCCGTAACGGGATTACATAAGCTATGGTTTGCAAATTGTTATTTTCTGTAATATAATTATAATAAAAAATTCAATAAATTTTGACTTTTTCCTTCATAAAAATACTAACAGGCATGACCGGAGTGGTGACAACCGGATATGAAAATGAATAGACAGTGAAGCATAAGGCTTCGTCATTTTTATATAAATTTATCTGGAATTCCTCGCGTGACGCGTCACGCGTCACGAGCCAATAAAAATTAAAGAAAGGACGGTAATTATGGAAGAGACATGTGAAAAAATTGTATCTATGAAAGAATTTACCGGCAGAGAAATAAAAAAGGAACCGACAAAAAGGGCTAAAAAATTGAGAGAACAATATTTAAATACACTCTCGTCTATAAGTCTTGAATTCCCTTACTGGTATACAAGAAAATATCGAGAATTGGAACATGAAATCCCTGTAGTCCGTCGTGCTGAAGCATTAAAACATGCCTTTTCCCATATCAGCACAACTATCTGGCCCGGAGAACTGCTTGCAGGCGGTAAAACCTCTTATTACAGAGGATCGTTCCCCATGCCCTGGCTGTCGGAAAAATTTTTCATTGTAAAAGAAGAAGAAATGAGCAAAGAAGTTTCAAAAAGCAGTGCCGACGAAGTGAGTAAATTCGGTTCGGGAGGAGGAAATGTTACAAGGAGTTTCGGAAATATAGTTTCTATTGCAGGCAAATTCGGTATAGTCTCAGAAGAAGTGCCGCCCCTTATAAAACTTGCAAAGGAATGGGAACATAAATCTGTAGAGGATTTGAGCCGGAAATATGAAGAAATGGTTCCTGAATATAAGATTAAAGAACAGGTTATGAACAGTGTAATATGTATGTTTGATTCCGGTTATACACTTCCGCAGGGCAGAGAAGTTATCAATTATTATTATCCTCTTCAATATGGCTATGATAAATTAATTGAAATGGCGAAAGATTCTATGGTTGAAGTGGCGGGAAAAGCAGACGGAGACGGACTTACCGGAATGGACAGACTTTATTTTTACCGTTCCGTTATTTTAATACTGGAAGGTATTCAGGCATGGCATCTCAATTATGCAAAGGAGGCACAGAGGCTTTCTCTGGCAGCGGTTGATCCTGAAAGTAAAAAAGAATATAAAAATATTGCAGATTCTATGAACAGGATTGCCCATCATCAACCGGGAACGTTCCGGGAAGCACTTCAGATGGCCTATCTCATACATATTGCAGTCCTCAATGAAGATGCCATTTCAGGCCTCTCTCCCGGCCGTCTCGGACAGGTTCTCTATCCCTGGTTTGAACAGGATATTCTTTCAGGCCGTACAACAGAAGATGAAGTCCTTGAATTACTTGAATGTTACAGAGTAAAAATGACATGTATAGACTGCTTTGCTTCTATGGGTGTCGTAGGAGGAGTACTTTCCGGAAATACATTCAATAATTTAAGCATGGGAGGTCTCACAAAAGACGGTCAGTCTGCCGTAAACAGACTGGAATATCTTATAGTGAAAGCCGGTATGACATGTGCAACTCCCCAGCCAACTCTTTCTGTTTTATATGATGAAAAGCTCCCTGAAGAATTTCTGCTTCACGCAGTGGAATCTATTAAAACAGGTACAGGTTATCCTGCATGGATGAACAACCGTCTCGCAATGGAATTTCTTTTAAACCAGTACGGCTCAGAAGGCATGACTGTTGAAGAAGCAAGAGCAGTAGCTATAGGAGGATGTCTGGAAACATCCCCCTGTTCGTGGCATGAACTTGCTCTTAACGGAAAAACTTATGTAATACCGGGAGGAGCGGGGCAGCCTACAAGTGTGGGAGTCCATTTTATCGCAAACCCGAAGGTTCTGGAACTGGTTCTCTTTAACGGATATGATTACAGGACAAAATCACAGGTTTTACCTCCTCATAATAAAGAACTTTCTACTTACGAAGAATTATGGGAAACATTTAAAGAATATTATGAGATTATCGTTGATTGCCTTGTAAAATGTAATAATATACAGCATGATATATGGAGAAAACAGAATATGTCCGTATTTAGTTCCATGTTAAAGCCTGACTGTTTAAAAGACGGACATCATATAGGAAACCTCGGTTACAGATATAACGGCACCTTTAATATTGAGTCCTGCGGTCAGATAAGTGCCATAAATTCTATGGCAGTTCTGAAAAAGCTTGTTTATGACGATAAAAAATATTCCCTTGACGAAATAAAAGATGGAATTTTAAATAATTTCGGTTTCATACCGGCAGGGGAGACAGGGAATTTTTCTATTTTTTCTCAGGTAAAGAAACAGGGTAAAAACGGTAAATATGATGAACTCTATCATGACTGTCTGAGTTCTCCGAAATTCGGGAATGATAATCCTTCTGTAGATGAATTATTCAGACAATATGAACTCTGGTTCTGTTCCATGTGCAGAAACTATGAATCCCTTTACGGTAAAAAGATGTATTCCTGTCAGATATCTGTTTCCACTCATGGGGCACAGGGTGCAATAACCCTTGCTTCGGCAGACGGACGACTCTGCGGCACTACCTATGCAGACGGCTCAGTTTCCGCCTGTCCCGGCACGGACAGAAACGGTATTTATGCACTCTTTGAGTCCGCTACCTGCTGGGATCATTCTCAATCACAGAATTCACAGTTAAATTTGAAACTTCACCCTACGGCAGTAAAAGGAAGAGAAGGTGCAAAGAAACTCCTGGAACTGACGAGATCTTACATGAGGCGCGGCGGTTTTCATATTCAGTATAATATAGTTGATTCAAATATGTTAAGAGATGCCCAGGTACATCCTGAAAATTACAGAGAACTCATGGTAAGGGTTGCAGGATTTACCCAGTACTGGGTTGAAATAGGGAAACCAATTCAGGATGAAGTTATTGCAAGGACGGAACATGGATAGTTAGTCGTGAGTCGTAGGGGCGACCCCCTGTGGTCGCCCAGATACCGGTGAAAACACGCATCACGCATTACGCATCACGCATCACGATTTATATTGCAGGGAGAGAAATAATAATGAATAAATTAAATTTAAAACACAGTGATTGTCTTAATTTTATACCGGTTGATGTGGCAAAAGGCATATGTAATTTTCACAGTAAGGAAATACTTGTTGAAGGAAATATATGTGAGAATTTTAAATTAATGCCTGAATGTAATAATTGCAGTTATTTTATGGAACCTGATAGTAAAGGCACTGGGAAATGTACAGGTTTCTCTGATAATTACTGGACTTTTGCATCCCTTAAAGCTGTAAACTGTGAAAAATACAATATGAAAGAATCTGTGTAATTTTTTTTATTAAGGACTGCAAAAAAATAACTCCGGCAAATTGTTAGACCAATCAATATCCTCGCGTAACGCTTTACGCGTTACGCGTCACGAATTTGGAGGTTATTTAAAATGAAATTTTTTTTGATTTCACTTCTTTTAAATCATGCTTTACAGATTGAACCGGGAAATAATAAGGTAAGAACTATGAGAAATGAACTGGAGGAAGCTCTGAAGGAACATTAAATATAGTCATGGCAGGACAGAAATTTTAATATAAAAATGAATAAGTAAATTAATAAAACAGCATATGGGAAGAATAAAAAACTGATAATCCCCCTTTTGAATTTTATCGCCTCCCTTATTATATTATCATGATGCCGCCCATAATAAAAGAATATTTTCATTATTTTTTGATAATATTCTTCTTTTTATGGAATAAAAATAAAATTATTGCTACTATAAACCATGTAACAATCATGACCGTTTCGGTCACAACGAAATATGAGAATCTGTTTCTCCCGTAACGCGTTACGCGTTACGATTCTCATATAAACACTGTTACTTTATATGAAATTTGTGGGGGTGATGAGTATGAAAGTTTTCTCACTTTTCAGACAGAATGTAGAGAAAAGACGGACCCGGATTCTTGAAAAACTAAAGAGAGAATCTCAGAGCCTTACAGATCTCAGACGATACTTTAAAGGCTGCATAAATGACGAGCTTATAAAACATGATCTGAGAAACTTTCAGAAAATGGGTGTCGTAAAAACAGTGAAATTCAAAGGTTACGAGAGAGTCTACTACTATGTTAAATAACCTCTTTATAGATGCGAGTAATTCGCATCTTTTTTCTTTATCATTGTTCCGGTACTTTTCCCTTTAACCATTCAGTCCAGGTGATTTTATAATCAGGCCCCTTCTGGGAACAGTAATCATAAAATTTCAAAATAAAGTCACGTCTTGCTTTTGCCCATTCTATATTTATATTTCCGGGATCATCAATATCCATAAGATTCAGACCTCCCGAAATCCACTGACGGTTGATAATATCTTCTTTCTTTACCTTATCGTAATTTTTCATCATATCATACATGGCCATAAAAGTTGTTGTTCTTCCTTTGCCTGCCTTGCAGTGGAAATGTAGCCATGTGTCACCTGAGAGATTTTTGTAGAAATTAATGAAATCATTTACTTCATTGTCTTCAGGTCTGCGAAGATCTGTTACAGGAATTCTGTAGTAGCCATACCCGTATTCCGTAACAAGTTCTTCCTCTGTCATAACCTGTTCCACTTTTACAGGAATTTTTTTTATGTCCCATGTGCCGGCATTTAACATATCAGGTCTTTTTAAAATAAGATCTATATCAGTTTTTCCATCATCTTTTAATTTATTCAGCAGATTTTTTTCAATTAATGAGATTTCCTCCAGGCTTTTACCTTCATTGAGATTATTGGTTGTTTTATACCAGCTTACACACATATTATTGACCAGCCCATGAGATTCTTCTCTCAGATCTATAATTATTACTTTTCTTTCTCCCAGTGCCTCCCTCAGTTTTTCAAATTGGCCGGTGGAAAAAGAACCGCTTCCTGATATATTCAATGTGTTATAGCCTTCCAGTGATGGCATAGGGATATTCTCGTTGTTTTTCAATATATCTGTACACATACGCCAGTTACGGGGTAATGTGTCATCTCCGGGGCAATTAATAAGAGGTAGATTTGCATCCAGGTTCTTTGTATGAGGTGCATCAATAATTAAAAATACCTGTTCATTAACAGATAAAACAGTGGTTATAGACAGTAAAATGAAAAAAATTATTAAAGATATTTTTTTTATAAACATTATTTAACCTTCCTTATTCTATTAATTTTATTTTTTACTATACTTTTGCATTTTTTCATAATTTCCTTGTTTTTTCTGACTTTATATTTAACTAGGTTCTGGGTTTTTGGTTTTAAAACTTCTTAATCCAACACCCAACACCCAATACCTATAACCCTCATTTGCGACAGTTATATTGACTTCATTCCTGGATTATTTTTTACAGTTTCTAAAATCTGCAAAAGTATAGTTTTTTAAAAAATTAAAGAATTATTGTTGAGTATTGCAGAAATTATACAGGGAAATATTATGGCTATCTTTAGATTATCATCGAAATTTTTATCCATATGATCCTCTATGTTCCACTGATTGAAATCTCCGCTGTAAGCTGTTTCTATTATCATTGTCCCTGCCCCTGTTACCTTCCAGGAATTGAAATCATACAGATGAATGGTTTCTGCTGTGAGTTTTATTTTATCTCCCCTTATTGTCCAGCATGTAAAATCATCTACATAGGCTGTTTCTATTGTTAATATTTTGCCCTTTATTTTATATTCCCACTGGCTATAATCATCTGTATATATGTTATATAATTTCCCTTTCCCTTTCGGAAGTGTTATATGCCATTCACTGTAATCATCTTTATAAACAGTTTCTATTATCCCGCTTCCTCCCGACATAATAATATCCCAGTCCGTAAAATCATCTGAATAAAGTGTTTCAATGGCTTTATATTCCATTCCTGCAAATAAATTTCTTGTGCATATTAAAATAATAAATATGATAAGATAATCCCTGAATTTCATAATCGCAATACTCTATTTATCCATAGAAAGCCATTCTTTGTCAGATATGACTGTAATACCTGCTTCTTTAAGCTTTATGGCTGTTACTCCATTTCCTTTTGTGAGTTTACCGCTGAAGGTTCCGTCATATATTTCTCCATTGCCGCATGAAGGGCTTCCTGACTTCAGTATGGCACATATAACCTCATTTTCTTTTGCTATGGCCAGAGTTTTTCTGGCACCTCTTTTAAAAAACTCCGTCACATCTTCTCCGTGCCTGTTAATTATCTTTTTGTTTCCGTCACATACGATTATTTCTGCCGGTATTCTGGGAACGGGAAGACCTCCCAGAACTTCGGGACATAAAGGAATAGCTTTACCGGCATCAACCAGTTTTTTTATATCTTTATTAAGACAGTTCTTACCGTCATACCGGCAGTTTTCTCCTGCCAGACATGCACTTACAAGTATTTTACTGTTAGTTCTAATGGTATTTTTTAATAATTCAATTCTGTCAATCATCTATTTATAAACTCTGCTCGTATCCTTTAATATATTCTTCCATTTCCTTCAGATAATCTTCATTGAAGAATTTCTTACATGTTTCACAGGAAGAAATTTCTTTATACTTTTCAAAAAGGGTTTTAAGCCTTAACATATGGGATTTTTCATTATCCTTTGATTTCTTCAGCTTCAGATGAAGTTCCACTCTCAGCAGAAGTTCTTCACTGTTATATGGCTTTTTTATATAATCTACTGCTCCTGTTGCCAGCCCTTTTGCTATATCGGAAGGGGTCGTTTTTGCAGTCACGAAAATAACAGGTATGTCTTTTGTTTCTTTATATTCCTTTAATTGCCTGCAGAGTTGAAAACCGTCTGTTTCAGGCATCATAACATCAAGGATAATAAGATCTGCAGGCCTTTCACCCAGCAAATTGATGGCTTCTGCAGCATTACCTGCAGTGGAAATTTCGTAATCTTTTTTACTTAAAAGATATGATATGGCCTGACGCACTCTTGGCGTATCATCTACTATCATTACAAGTGGTTTTAAAGAATTATTCATTATAACAACCTCCCTGATTTTTTATTATAAAGAAAAATGTCTGAATTTACAAGAAGGGAAAAATTATTATATCGGTAAAAAAAATGTAGGAATTTTAAATAAAACCGGAGAATATTCATAGTATGAAAAAAAATGATCCTCTTTCAAAAAAACTTGCCTTATTGAAACCTGACACCCTGCTTGATACAGGATGCGGATGCGGAAGTTATATTGCTGCCCTGTCGCCTCTGTGCGGGAAAATTACTGCTGTTGACATATCGGGCGGACTGATAGAGAGATGTATGAGAGAACATCAAAAAAACAATATTACTTATCTCACTATGGACGGTAAAAATCTTATGTTTCCCGACGGGAAC
>JBEHWP010000068.1:0-13947 GCA_040217665.1 Vulcanimicrobiota bacterium | reverse complement strand
TGTACCGATATTATAAAGAAATGAAATGATATGCTCCATAATCATCGTGGTAGATATTCAAGCAGATTTTCCAGTAATTTTAATCCGAGCAGCCAGGATATAAGAGTTATAAGAGAGCCGGTAAGACTCAATCCATTGAATATAATCCCTATAGTTGCCAGTTCCCTGCCTCCCTGTGTATCAGGATTGTCTTTTATCTGTTTTCTACCGATAAAGGTCATCATTAAACCTGTAAATCCAAGTATGCCCGGTATATAGAGACCTGTAAGAGGCGAGATACAGCATGTAAGGATACTGCCTATACCGAGGAGCATCCCTCCTGCTGCGAGACTGTTTGTAGTTCTGTCTTTTTTACTGATATCATAAGGATTATTTTCTTCTGGCAGTTGAATATCCGGTATTGTGGTATCGGAATCCAGAGGGGTGTAACAGCTTTCACAGGAACCAGCATTATCTTCATTTAATTGACCGCATCTCGGACAAATCATGGCTCAGTGAACAGTGAACTGTGACCGGTTATCAGTATGGCCGGTCATTACTCACTGTTTCTACCTCACATTTCTTAATATTAAAAAAATTCCTCTCATCACGCATTAACCATTACGATTTTTATTGACCTGTTCCATAGAGAGAAGTTATTTTCCATACACCATCTATTACGGCCATTGTAATTGAACCGGCAAGTCCGATTATGCCAAGTATTATGCCAAGCTGTGCCGGCTTTTCTCCCTTCTGGTTGTTTGTTAAGATATTCTTTTTAGCCATAATACCTGTTATTATGGCTCCTATGGAATCAAGGATACCCAGTGGATAACATATACATACTACAATCCCTGCAATACCCAGAACTAGGCTGACTATAGACAGAGGATTATATTTTCTTGTATCCTCAGGAGGATTTTGTCTTTTATATTCTTCTTCTTCCGGATATATATAGGCAAAACAACTTGTACAGTTCAATGATAAATCCGGATTCTCCTGACTACAATAAGGACATTTCATTGCAGATTTTTTTAAAACCTCCTTAATCGTGATTACGTGATACCCAGGGTACGCCTGCTCACTTTTTACTTTTCACAACTCACGACTCACTGTTCCATGCTTTCTTTAACATGTTATATGTATCCAGGATATGCTGTGGCATTACTTTTGTGCTTCCTATTACAGGCATAAAGTTTGTATCTCCGTCCCACCTGGGAACTACATGGAGATGTACATGATCTTCTACTCCTGCTCCTGCCACTTTACCCAGGTTTATGCCTGCATTAAATCCGGAAGGCTTCATTGTTATGTTGAATATCTTCAATACTTTCTGTGTTAAAGTCATTATTTCCAGCAGTTCATCATGATTGAGTTCTGTAAAATCTGCTATATGTCTGTATGGTATAATCATCAGATGTCCGTTATTATAGGGATATTTATTCAGCATTACAAAACATTTTTCCCCTCTATGAATAACAAGATTTTTTTCGTCTTCTTCAGCAAATTTCTGAAATGAACAGAATATACAGTCTGTAATTTTTTCTCCGAGAATATATTCCATTCTCCAGGGAGCCCATATAACATCCATAAATCATCAGTCCTTCTATTTTATTAAAATCAGATCATAGGGAAAATTTCCTGCCGGAATTTCTTTAACCGGTTGATCTGTTATTATATCTATAATAGATATGGTATTTGACCCGCCGTTGGCGACATAAAGCCTTTTTTTCTCCTGCCAGAGAGTCATGCCTGTCGGATTTTTCCCGATATCTATGGTTTTTATGACTTTTTTCTCTTTGCAATCGATAACTGACAGATTATCATTCTGATAATTTGTTACATAAAGTTTATTTCCTTCAGGTAATAAGAGACATGTTTTCGGACTCTTTCCAACTTTTATTGCCAATTTTTCACCTGTTTTTTTATTTATTACAGAGATTGTACAGCTCACCTGATTTACAATAAAAACATATCCCGAAGATACGGCTCCGCTGCATGGAAATTCTTCCGTTTCTATAGTTTTTATAATGGTGTTTGATGCTGTATCAATTACTGTCGCATTGTTTGATCTTCCGTTCAATACATAAATAAGCCCTTCTTTATCGTCAAAACAAAGACTTACAGGCATTTTCCCGGTATTTATTGTGCCTACCTGTTTGTTTTCTTTTATGTCTATAACAGATACATTATCGGAATCACTGTTTGCCACATAGACAAAATTTTTCGTGGCAACTACAGATGCAGGTTTCTTTTCTACGCTTATATGGCCTGTCAGTGTGAGCTCTTTAGAAAAATTTAATAATGTTATAGTATTATCTCCGCTGTTTGCAACATAAACAGTAGAATTTTCAGAACTTATTCCCAGTCCCTGCGGATCTTTCCCGACAGGTATGGTTTCTTTGATGGTTTCTTTTTCCAGGTCAATTGCAATAACTTCATTCGAGTAATAACTGGTGGAAAGAATGGTTGAAGGTGCTTTTACAACAGCCTGTGGTGTGACAGAAGCATGGTTCGGAACGAGTAATATATTTTCCTTTATATGTTCTCCTCCGTTAATAAACACTGTTTTGTTATTATCTTTATATCCTTCTTTCGTAACAAGAATTACCGTTGAACCTGGAAAATTACTCAATTCATACCTGCCTTTATCATCGGTAGAACATGATATTTTTGTATTTACCATTTCTACCGTTGCACCTTTAATAACTTTTCTTGTTATGGAATCTATTACAGTACCTTCTATTGTGCCTGTAACAGAAGGTTGCGGCGTCTTTACAGGCTTTTTTACTTCATTATTACAGCCCAGAGTAAATATGAGAATTATTGCTATAAGATATTTTTTAAAAGGGATCATTTATTTATTTCCCTTGTTCAAGTCTGGTCGGATCTTCAGGTGTAAATAAACTATCAGGGATACCTATATTTACGGCTGCCTGTTTATAGACAATATAGGCATTCATTTTTCCATCGGAATATCTTTCTATCTTATGAGGTATCCATCTGTTGTCATTTACCTGTTTTGCATCTTTATACATGGTAGTTTTGGTTACTTCCTTTGCTTTATCCCCTTCTCCTTCCATAATTTTATATTCTTCTTTAAGCGGTATATATAATTCCGTATCTACCCATACAGTAATAAGCTTTGCCTGCGGATCTTTTTCATTTGCAATACTTATTACATAGGCATTTCTATCTCCTACTTTTTCCTGATTTACAACAGTATAGTTTCTGTATTGATCCTGTGGCTGAAGATCTACACTGAAAGGAAGGTATGGTGAGTGATGATGATCATCTTCTTTCTTTTTTAACGGCCATGTAGTATAGGTACTGTACTGCCAGTCAAGTCTGCCATCTCTTATAGTTATGACAAATAGATCCATCTGAGTTCCTTCCATAGTGATTTTTTTCTCAGTTCTTATTTTATTGGGAGCAGTAAAGAAGAGTTTTGCTGTAGCAAAGGATTGCATTACATTTTTTGCTTCCTGTTTACCTGGGGCAGGGCCAAAAAGTTCCAGTTCTATCATCATATCCTGTATTTTCCCGAGACTGGTTGCCATATAAAGATTTTCCATAATGTTCTTTGCGTCGGGGGCTGAACAGGCCAGTTGAGTAGAAAATATAATCAGACATAATATTAAAAAAATTTTTTTAATCATTTGATTACCTCCATGTTTTTTATATTGAGCTTTCATCGTTTAGATATCAGCTAAAACCTGTCAGATAATTAATCATTCTGAATAATAAAATTTAATGACACCCCGTATATTATGACATAAAGCTGAACGCTTACTATTATAACATAAGTTGATATGAGTGACAAGAAGTTTGGTAACCACTCACTATTCACTAATTAATAGATTTACAAAATTAAATACAATTTCCAGTAAAAGTGAATCTACCTGTCGTGAAAAAACACAATCTGTCATTTTTCAAGGTATCCTTTTATGATTGTAATATTGAATTTTTTCTGTTATAATATCTGGGTCATCATATCATAAATGTCATATGGGAATGGAGATATTATTTAGAATATGTCAGAAGAAATCAGGATAGATCAATTTTTAGATTTACTTGAAGACAGTTTTTCTATGTATTCTACTTTTAAGATGGATATCTTGCTTCATAATATTATGGAAACTGCTACAAGAATTATGAAATCAGAGGCAAGTTCTCTTATGCTTCTTGATGAGGAAACAGATGAACTGGTTTTTGAAGTTGCCCTTGGTGAAAAAAAAGATATGTTGAGTAAGATTCGTATTAAAGTCGGTGAAGGCATAGCAGGACAGGTGGCAAAAACAGGAATTCCCGTTCTTGTAAATAATGTTTCTTCAGACACTCGTTTTTGTTCAAAAATAGATGACCTTACCGGTTTTAAAACAAAATCAATAATATGTGCCCCGTTAAAAGTAGACAGTACTATTATAGGTGTGGCAGAGGTATTAAATCCGGAAGGAGGAAAAGATTTTACAGAAGAAGATGTCAGACTTTTTACAATCTTTTCCAGACTTGCTGCTATGTCCATTCAGAACAGCAGGATATATAATAATTTGCAGGATCTTATGATTAAGGAAACTCAGAACCAGCTTAACAGGCTTGAAGTAATGAGTCATATCTCAGGTGTAACACTCAGTGTTATGGATTTCAGTAATCTTCTCAAAGTTATGCTTGAAATAGTTATACAGTCTCTGAACCTTGAAGCAGGGGTTGTATATTTAGTATCCGAACAAAACGGTGATATATTCCCTGTAGTGTTTAGAGGTTTTTATGAAGGAACCCTTCTTAAAAAGCAAAAACTGAATATAAGCGAGCAAATAGTTCGTGAAGTTATAGCAACTCATAAACCTTTGCGGATGGAAGGTTTTACAGAGAAGAAACCTGACGGAGAAGGAAATGAAGAAACACATGTTATCGTAGGAGTTCCTATGAAGGTAAAGGAAAAAGTCATAGGTTCTATAGTTATTTTCAGTAAAAAAGGTCATGATGTTCAGCAGCAGGATATAGATTTTTTAAAGACTTTTTCCAGAGATACAGCATCTTCTCTTGAAAAAATCGATATTCAGCAACTTTTTGGTAAATTGAAACATAAATCAGAATCGTATAAAAAAGCAACTTTTGAACATCTTTCTCTCCAGGGTGATGCAGAAAGATATCATCTGGAAGTACTTTCGGAATATATTCCTGAAGCTATTGTTATAACAGATCAGGATTTTAATATTCAACTTGTGAATAAAAAAGCGGAAATTATCTTTAGTATGTCAGGAGAAAACATAACAGGTAAAAATATTATGGATTTTCATGACAGCTCTCTTCATGATAGGATCAAAGAAATTAAATCCAGATTTCTTTCCAGGAAAGAATTGAAAAAAGAGAGTTTTATTGAAAAATTGCAGGAGAATAAAGACTTTAATACCACTGTTTTACCCGTTTATGATCCCTGTCTGAATCTCAGGGGATTTATAATAGTTATGTCAGAACGTTCGTCTGTTTAATATTATATTTGATTGCTTTGATTGTTTTAAGGTAATACTCGCGTCACGCGTTACACGTTACGCATCACTATAATAAAAAAGGAGTAATTTATGTTAAATAAAAATTCATTTAAACAGGTGTTTCTCTTTCTTACTATTTTTATTTTATCTTTTTCCTGTTTTAATATAACCTTCGGTGCAGATAAAGAGGCACGGGAACATAATAAACTTGGTGTGGACCATCTGGATAAAGAAGAATATGAACTTGCACTTAAAGAATTCAACCTTGCCATTAAGATTGATCCGAATTATGCAGAAGCTATAAAAAACAGAGGTAATGTATATTTTTTTCAGAATAAATTCGAAGCAGCTCTTAAAGAATATTTAAAAGCAATTTCCGTGGATCCCGGTTACTGGAACGCTTATAACAATGCTGCCAATGCATACTGGGAACTTGAAAAGGTTCAGGATGCACTGGATTATTATGATAAGGCTATTAAGGCCGATCCGACTGCTATGTTGCCATACTGGAATGCCGGTAATAAATATCTTGATTTAAAGCAATATGACAGTGCGGCGAAATATTTTCAGAAAGGCCTTTCTGTAGATCCGAAGAATGCTACTCTTCATAACTATCTCGGTTATACTCTTTATAAAATGGAAAAAACAGAAGACGCACTTGCCCATTTAAATAAGGCTATATCACTTAACCCTGATGACAGTTTGCCTTATTATGATCTGGCAGGTATATATTATGATAAGGCTATTGTTATAAATAAAAGATATGTTGAATCTACTACCAATACCGATGCAGATAAAAAGAATGCCGAAAGGGCTTTTAATTTATATCAGGAGGCGGAAAAGAATTTTTCTAAAGCTGTTGAACTGGAGCCTGACAACCCTGCTTATAGATATCGCCTTGGTCTCACATATTTTGCCCTTGTAGAAGATGATAAAGCTCTTGAACAATATCAGAAAGGTATAGAACTTGCAAGAAATCAGGGGAAAGATGAACTGGTAAGACTTATGCAGGATCAAATAAAGAAAATACAGGAACTTAAAGAAAAACGTGAAGGGGGAAAAAATAAATAAATATGTCAGTAAAGTTTTTTATATTCCTTATCGTGTGCTTTTTATTATGCAGTAATTTTATAGCTTTTTCAGAAGATAGTAAAGGTGAATTTTTTTACAGTGATCCTTATATAATGTATTCGGTGAGAAAAGCTCTTTATGAGGATATGGTTACAGGTAGATTTGAATTACCTGTTACATCGGAAGCAGGTACAGTTACCATCTCCGGAGAGGCAGATTGTGAAGAAACATCTGAAACAGCCGAAGCCATAACCGGTAACGTTGCAGGAGTAAAAAAAGTAAATAATAATATTATAATTAATCCTTCTCTTAAAACAAGACCATTTTTGAGAACAGATAAAGAGATAAATGATGAAATTGCCAAAAAACTTTCTACCGTAAAAAGAGTAAAAGTTTATAAGCTTGATACTGTTACAATAGGAGGAAGGGTTACAATAAAGGGCAGAGTAGACAGTCTGGACGCTGAGATTGCATCTCTTGAGACTGCCAGATCTGTTGAAGGTGTAACTTCTGTAAGGAGTAAAATGGAGGTTGATTCCGGTGTAAATGACGGTTATACCTTTGTTGCAACAAAGCTGTTAATGGTTGCAGACCCGAGGATTAACGGTTTTGGGATACATATAGATGTAGAAGATGGTATTATAATATTAAGGGGTAATGTTGACAATGAAGATACAAGGCAGATTGCCATAAATAAAGCCAGAGGTATAGCAGGCTCGAAAGGTGTTATAAGCTATCTTGAAATAAATGAAACTGTAACGTTAGATAAACCTGCTGTATCAGATACTACTCTTACTGCACAGGTAGAAGAACTTCTCAAAGGAGATAAAGATTTATCCAGATATAATATAAAGCCATCCTGTACCAACGGGATAGTTACACTCTCAGGCACTGTTGACAGTCGCGATATTATCCTCTCTGCCGTCGAAAAAGTAAGCACTATTCCCGGAGTGAGAGCAGTTAAAAGTGAACTAGAGATAAAATCATGAGCGATACTATAGAATTAAGTATTGTCATACCTGCTTATAATGAAGAAAATAGGATTGGCAATACACTGGATAAGATTTCTCATTATCTTTCAGGTAAACCTTTTTCTTCTGAAATAATAGTTGTAGATGATGGTAGCTCTGACAATACTTCTTCTATTCTGGAAGGTTATAAGAATAAAATTCCTCATTTATCAATTATTCATAATGAACCTAACAGAGGTAAAGGATACAGTGTAAAAAAAGGTATATTACAGGCAAAGGGAGCATATATAATTTTTTCCGATGCAGATATGTCTACTCCCATAGAGGAAACAGACAAATTTATGTCTGCTTTCCGGGAAGGCATAGCTCTTGCTATAGGGTCGAGACATGTTGCAGGATCTGAAATAAAGGTAAAACAGCCATTATACCGTCATCTAATGGGCCGTTTCTTTAATTTTTTTGTGAGAATTATAGCTCTCCCTTCCATACATGATTCTCAATGCGGGTTTAAAGGATTCAGCAGGGAATGTGCTTTTTGCATTTTTCAAAATATAAATACCTTCGGTTATAGTTTTGATGTGGAAGTTATATATCTTGCATATAAATTCGGGTTTAAACTCAAGGAAATACCTGTCATATGGATTGATACTCCCGGCAGCAGAATAAATCCTCTTACAGATCCTTTAAAGATGTTTATTGATGTAATTAAAATCAGATTGAAACATAGAAATACGAATTTTTTAAGAGAAAGATCTTCTGGAAACAGTATTGTGACGCGTAATGCTTAACGCGTCAAGCGTTACGATATCTATAAAATAATTAAATGGTTACGAATTTGCCTGTTACGGTACTTACTATAATTACGTGAAGGCTGACTGCTGAAAAATAAGAAAATGATCAGGGAATTTTTTGAGGTTTTATTTATATCCATAGACAATTCATTCTATAATTTAATTCAGAAGTTAAAAGAGTTTTTTTTGTTTTTTCCTGATATGAGGTTTTTTATTCTGGATATTCTCCTCTATTTTACCTATTTTTTTTCTTCACCTTTTCGCCTCAGAAAATCTGAAGGACATGATCTTTCTGTTACTTTTGAAGAGTTAACTTACGGAGAAACCTATTATTTTACGGCCAGGGATATATTGAAGAAAATAAATTTTAAATCTGATGATTTATTTATAGATGTAGGGAGCGGAAGAGGAAAGATGGTTTTTTTCGTATCTATGTATTTTCATGCAAAAGCTACCGGCATAGATATTCTTCCTACTTTTATAAACAGAAGCAATTATCTGGCAGACAGATTAAAGCTTGAACATACGCGCTTTATACTTTCTGACGGCAGAAATTTTGATTTTTCCTCGGCGACGGTTATTTATCTGGCAGGGACATGTTTTTCAGATTCTTCTGTTTCTCTGTTATTGAACTCCCTCCGTACAGCACCTGAAGGGGCAAAGATAATAACACTGTCTTATCCTCTGAAGGCAGATTACTTGAAAGTAATTTCGAAAGAGATAAAATATTTTTCCTGGGGAAAAAGTACGGTTTTTATTCATGAAAAAATAAATTAAGTGAAAGGTAAGTAGTGAGTGATGAACACGCATTACGCATCACAGGTTACGAGTTTATGAAAATAAAAAAATTATACGGTATAAAAGGAGCCAGAAAAGCTACAGGACTTACTGTAGTGGTAGACATATTTCGTGCTGCCACTACTGCATCTTATATTCTGTCACAGGGAGCCAGATATATAATTCCTGTATCGACAGAAGAAGAAGCTTTTCTGTTAAAAAAAGAAAATCCTTCTTTTTTAATTGCAGGTGAACAGGATGGTTATAAGATAAAAGGTTTTGATTATGGTAATTCTCCATTTGAAATTTCAACATCTGACATAAGAGATAAAGTTATTGTTCATAGAACTACTCAGGGAACTCAGGGATTATTAAATGCAGTCTCTGCAGATACTGTTATTTTCGGATCATTTACAACAGTCTCGTCTGTAAGGGATTATATAAAAACTGTATTACCTCAGGAGATTTCTATTGTTGCTATGGACGGCCCTGACAGTGAAGACGATAAGTTTGCCTTTTTTCTTGAAGACATGCTCCTTGGCGGGAAACCTGCTATTGAAAATGTTGTTGATTATCTTAAAAACTTCAGATCTGCTCAAAAATTTTTATCTCCTTCCATATCTGAATTCCCTGAAGAAGATTTTTATCTTTCTCTTGAACAGGATAAATTTAATTTTACAGTAATTTTTGAAAATAAAATTCTGGTAAAAAAATTATAAAATAAATAAAATTACTCTTTACTTTTTTTTCTAATGTCGTGATATATTATTAAATAATTATGAAATAAAAAGCATGGCTTTTAATAATGAGGAGGGAAAAAATATGTTTGGAATTCAGGGTTTTGGTTATGCAGGAGCAGCCTATGGTGCAGGCATGAATTACGGTGGTTTTGGAGGATTTGCCGGAGCTTATGGTGGTTTTTACGGGATGAATCAGTTTGCCAATTTGTTTGGCGGTCAGAACTATTCAAATAGTTTTTCTCAGGCAGGTTCTACTTCCTATGTGCCAAATCTTCAGATCGGTCAGCATGGTTATGGCCAGGATAGTTCATGGAGCAGAAGTGTTTCCGAGTCAGGACAGCAAAATTTCTGGGGCGGACAATATAACAGGTCTGAAGCAGGAGCCTATCAGAATACCCTTTATGAATATGATAAACAGAAAGCAGTGGATTATCACTTCCAGCAGGGACAGCAGTGGCATAATAAGGATGTTCAGCAGACAAGAACTGAAAGAAGTTACGATCCGGTTATTCTGGACCTTAATGGAGACGGTAAATTAGATGTAACAGGAAAAGATAATTCTCTTCAAAATTTGAATCATAAGTATAGTACTGATGTAGATGTTCAGCGTCAGGGTAGAAGGCAGATAACAACAACAACAAAGACTCATGAGTGGGATACGAGAAAAGACTGGAATAACAAGATTAATTATGATGTAGACGGAGACGGAAAGACCGATCGTACGGAATGGATGAAAAAAGGTTCTCAGGATGGTCTTCTTGTATGGGATGCAAATAAAGACGGAAAGATTACCGGAAATGAGCTTATGAATGAATCTACCATTGATGGGAAACAGGGTGCTTATAAGAGTGGATGGGAGAAAACCCTTGCCCTTGGCGATGCAAATAAAGATGGTAAAATTGATGCCAATGAAATGAAGAACTTCTCTGTATGGGTTGACAAAGACGGTGATGGCGTAACAGATGCAGGAGAATTACAGACTGCGCAACAGATGGGTATTATGGAACTCAACCCGCAGGAAGGAAGCTTTACAAGAAGAAAAGAAGTTGCCCAGGAAAGCGGTTCCTATGCAAATGCCTACAGCGGAGGCTATGATGCATTCGGAAACAGCTGGGGTAACCAGAGTAAAGCAAATGCCTATAATTATAACGATCAGTGGGGTAATAATTATTCTCAGTCCGGCAGTCAGGCCAATAGCGGCGGATACGGTGGATTTGGCTGGTACTGGTAATTTGATCGTTCTATAAATTAATTAAAAAACCGCTTGTCCGAAGGGATAAGCGGTAATATTATTTATAAGGTCATAGTATATTCAGTGAGTAGTGAGTGGTGAGTATGGATATATTACTTACTGTTCACTACTCACTATTCACAAAACTATTTTTTGAAAGGAGTTTTTATAGAAAATGATAGCTATTTTCCCACCACCTGTTACAGCTCTTATAGATAAAGCGAATGATGTTTATCAGAAAAGAGCGTCAGTTAAAGAATTAAAAGAAGCTCTCGATTATGCAAAAAACTTTCATGAGAAAAGCAGAAGTTATTTTATGTTTTTTAATAAATCCAGAGTGGAAGATAAAGAAGTCTTAAGATTAAATGAAGAAATGCTCTATCACTGTAAAAAGCTTGACGAAGCTTTTGAGAAAATGGAAGAATTTGTAAAAACAGAAAAAAATGATCTGCTTTTTGAAGCAGTAATCATGGTTCAGGAAGCTTCTTATATGATTTCAGAAAATACGAGAGCGCTGAAAAGAATAAAGGAAAATTTTCAGAGATTCTCTCCTATGGACATAATAGATGATTTTATTAAGATAGCAGTGAATGTATATAATGGTGTTTTTGAGAAAACTGCACTTCTGGAAAAAATCCCCTTTATTGTTGTATGGAAACAGGCTATTGAGAGTGATGTTCTTAAATTTAAAGAGAAATATCCTGAAGCAGAAGAATTGAATATAAATATGACAAATTCCCTGTCTTATATAGAAAGAGGAATAGGTGCCATATATACCTTTACGGAACAGGGAGATAAAGAAGATCTCATGAACGGCATGAGAATACTTGGTGTTGTTTCAGGCGATCTGCAGGGATTTTTGAATGAAATGGGTGATTACAGGACAAAGAAATGTAAATACATATCTAATATTCATGCAGATGAGTTTCTTTCCATATGTTACAATTTTATAGAAAATACCGGTACACCTGAAGAAGCAAAAAAAGCTCTTTATGAGTTCAAAAACTATTTTAAAGGTATAGAAGAGGAGATTGAAAAATTTCAGAAGGATTTTATGGTAAGATTGCCTGTTAAAGATGAGTTTATAGAAGATATTGACAGGTATATAACGGAAATAAAGAATTATCTGGCAGAAATAGATAAAATACTTACAGATAAAGAAGAAGAAACTCAGGATAAAGAGTGTCTTTCAGGACTTCTGAAAAAAATAAATGAAGAATTTGACTCTTTACAGAAAAAGAAATCAGAATTTTACAGTAAATCTCTTCAGGAAAAAGATCTTTCAGGAGATGTGGAAATGCTTCAGTTAAGGGATATAATAAAAGGTCTTTATAACAGAATTGTCCCTGTGTCTGCTCTTCAGGAAGCACTTATACCTCTCTGTGGAAGGGCGTCCTCCCTTCTGGAAAGAACAGATACCTTTTTATCGGAGAAGGAAGATGAACGAATAAGGGCAATACACAGGGCTCTTGAATCCAGAAAAATGGCTTTTTCAGAACTTGAACAATATGTCATTGACAGAATAGAAGATCATCTCTTTGATGCTCTTGAAACAATTGAAGAAACCTATGATGATCTCGTGGGAGTTGAAGAAATACTTTCTGAAAAAGAAACAGAAAAGAATATGATAGCATGTTTTAAATGTTCCACTATGAATCCGAAAGGCCAGAAAATGTGCAGTAAATGCGGAGCAAAACTGCCATTTGCATCTGTCGGAAATATGGAGAGCACTTCTATTGAAGTTGTTATGGAAGACGGCGGCACTTCAGGAGAAGGTATGAAATATGAAGAGATTAAAGAACTCAGAGAGCTTACTGATAATATTCTTCAGGGGTTAAGGCCTTCCGAAGATCTCCGTAAACCTCTCGGAAAGATTATTGAAAAAATCGGAGAAAATAAAAAGGCGTTTAAGGAATTTATAACACCTTATCTTGAAAAACATAGTGATGATAAGGAGCTTAAATGCAGTTCAGATGAACTTACAAAAATCTTCAATGACCTGGATAATGGTACATCACATATGAACAGTTATTTTACAAAGGAAAAGAGAGATGAATATCTTTCAGAAGGTCTTGAAGAGATTCTTAAAGCTGTAAAGTAACTTAAAAAATTCCTGTAAAATATGACGGAATTATTGAAAAAGAAAAAAACGTCAGGGAAGAGGTGACATAGTGAGCAGTGAGACGTGAGCCGGTGACATCAGACAATTTACTGCTCACTACTCACTTTTCACTGTTTATGTATATAAAAAAATTAAATGAATGCAAAGAAATAATATCAGGAGACAACTGTCGTTTAAGAGAAGTCTTAAATCCTTTGAAAGATGACCTGTCAATTCGTTACAGTATGGCTCATGCACGGGTTTCTCCGGGAGATACTACTTTCAGACACAGACTGACCGGTTCCGAGGTTTACTACATAATAAGCGGCAGAGGAATTATGTATATAGGCTCTGAAGAGAGGGATGTAGAAGAAGGTGATACGGTGCATATTCCTCCACTGGCCATACAATGTATAAAAAATACGGGAAAAGAGGAACTGGTATTTATCTGTATAGTAGATCCTCCATGGAAACCGGACGACGAAGAGATTTTATAACAGGGCATATTTTATATGAATATGATGAAGTCTTAAGCTTCACTGTTTGTTAATTTTCATATCTGGTTATGACCGCTCCGGTCATGGCTGTTATGAGAAATTCATTCATTCGGAGCAGGAAAATGAATTTTTTCGGCGAATTCAAATTTTCCCGTTCATATGATCCCGTTCATATGATCATATATTATTAATCAGGCATAAGATTTACTGACCTGAGTATAAGCGTGTAATAAACGTTTTTCTCCCGTTACGCGTCACGAGAGTATATATATATTATTTATGCTTACTTAAGTAATA
>JBEHWP010000067.1:0-13947 GCA_040217665.1 Vulcanimicrobiota bacterium | reverse complement strand
CCATTACCTCTGAACCGAATTTCTCGGCTTCCGAAATATATGGAGCTATAGCTATCTGAACATCCTTATCCGGTTTTACCTGAGAGGCAATAACAGGAATCAATTTTGCCGTATGGGATACAATCTTTTTGGTATTACTGTCTATCTGCAGGTCAAGTTTACCGAGATATCCCCCTTTTGTCCCTGCCTGAACAATTACGGTATTTCCTACTTTTTTACCTTCTTCCAGTTTATTATGAGTGTGTCCTCCTACTATAACATCAATACCTTCCACTTCAGAAGCAAGTTTCTCGTCTTCTGGCAATCCCAGGTGGGATGTAACTACGATGAGATCTACTCCCTTTTCCTTAAGTTCTGCAATATATTTCTGTGCAGTTTCTGCAGGAGATTTAAATTCAATACCCTGAAATTTCGCAGGATCAAGACGTACGGCAGTTTCCGGTGTATCAATTCCAATGATACCGATTTTCACGCCTTTTTTCTCCATTATGGTATAGGGACTTATTCCTTCCATTACCTTTCCGTCTGCAGTATTTACAATATTTCCTGCCAGCACAGGCGTATCCAGCCCCTGAACAATAGAATTAAAACCATCTTTACCCCAGGCAAAATCATGATTTCCAGGTGTTATTGCATCAAACTTGAAGAATTTAAAGGCATCTCCAACGACACGTCCTTTAGAAACATAGGAAGTCATAGTGCCTTCTGCCAGGTCTCCCGCATTCAGAAGTAATGTACCCTGAATATCTCTTTCTCTTTCCGTGTCTACAACCGATTTTAAATTTGCCACGCCTCCCACTTCACTGTCAGCAGAAATAGAGGGTTCCATATATGGCTGAATGGCTCCATGAAAATCATTTATATGAAGTATATGAAGATCTATAAGAGAATTATTGGAACCAAAGGATACTCCGTCTGTATTCTCTTCTTTTACGGAAGTTTTTTTTGAGGAAACCTGAGAAAAAGGAGTTACATTTATAAAACCTTTATTGTTTATCAGCATAACATATCTCCTGAATTAATAATTTCGCCTTTTATTATTATACTCTTTAAAGAGGAAAAATAAAAGGAAAAAATTGTTAAAATTTTGTTAATTTTTGGTAAGATTTCAGCTTTTATATAACTTTAAAGGATTTTATATTTTTTTTATAGAATAGAATTATATCCACAGCGTGAGGGAGGAAAAGGAATGAATATCGAGACCTCTATAGACAGAGTTACTTTATTTAAAAGTGCCGCCCTTGTCACCCGCAAAGGTAAAATTCCACGGTTAAGTATTACGGAAGGTACTATCAAACTTTACATAAAAAACCTTCCTCTTATACTGGATGATACTTCTCTGAGAACTTCTATCCCGGGGAAATCAAGCTGGGCAGTGAGAAATGTTCTCATTGAGATAGACAGAAAAGACACAGAAGAAATACAGGAAGAAACACTGCATATTCTTGAAAAAGAACAGGAAAAAACAAAGGTGGAAATGGCGGCAGCAGATGAACAGATTAATCTTGTAAATAAATGGCTGAAAGCTTCGGACCCTTCGCAAAAACTTTCTATATTAAAAGAAATAAACAGAAAAAAATATGAAAAAGAAAAACCTCTTTTTCATCTTGAAAGTTATGTTAATTTTACGAAAACCTGCATGGATTATCTGAAAAAACTCCACAAAAAACAGGAAGAACTCAACTTGACTTTCTATAAAGGAGAAGAAAAAATAAAACACATAAAAGAAATTCTGGCCTGTCCCTTTAAAGAAGAAAATGAAGATTTTAAAGACTTCTATAAAAATCTCGTAATTACGCTCGGAGCTATGGACAGAAGGGAGTTCTGGCCTGAAGAAATAGAAATTTCCTATATAATTCCGGGTTCTATGTGGGTGCCATTATATAAATTATATATACAGGATAATTATAAAAAAGTAAACCTTGTCATGGGAGGTTATATAGCACAGAAAAGCGGTGAAGACTGGGATAAAGTAAAACTCTCTTTTTCATCTGTTGAAATCAACAGGAAAACCCAGTTGCCTGACCTTCCGTCAAAACTCATGGGAAGAGCACAACCGGAGCGACAGATATCATTTAAAGAGAGAGCTACCAGGATTACAAATGTATATAAAGATTATGACGAATGGCTTGAAAAAGAGATAGCCTGCATATCAGGGAAAAAACCTCTTTATGAAGAATTAATCAATAAATGTACCGATCTATATAATGACATAAAACCTCTTACTCCCCATCTGGTAAAGGGGAAGCCTGCAACACCACCCGTTTTTTTACCGGAGCCGGCGCCGACGGTGGTATATCCGAAACAGGAAGATGCCTTTTTCAGAAGAAGAGAGGCAGAAAGTTCTACTGTATGTGCCGAACAGCAGGCTGTATATGAAGAATATGAAGAATATGAAGAATATGAAAGAGTGAAAACAAGATCACCTGTGATAAAGGCAGATTTATTGCCCTGTGAGAAAAAGAGTTTCGGCCTTGGTACTATGATAGGAGGAGCAATAAATGCTCTGGGAGATGCCGTAATACCTTCAGGAGGAGGTATGAAGGTAGATTTACTTCCTGCACAACAAAAATCCCGCCGCAGAGAAATTGAAAGTGAATATATTGGGTTTCCATGTGTGGAAGACATTGCCACAACCGACTATTTAAGTTATGAAATTACAGGTGTGGAAGAAACTGTTTTTGAACAGAGAGGAATCCTGAGAAAAACCAGGAGTCTGAAAGTATCGGAGAAAATTAAAGAGAGTGATGAAATACTTTTAAAGAATATAGGATATGCAATAGAAAAATCTAAAATCTCTTTTCCCCGTGAGGTAAAAGAAAGTTTTCATTTTATCATAGAAGGTAAAGGAAGAGCTTCTATTCCTTCAGATGGTCTTCCCCATACCGTAACTATGGAGGGAAAAGCGGCAGAATCATCACTGGAATATTCTACATTTCCTTTAACGGAAGAAAAGGTTTTCAGAAGAATTGTCCTTAAAAACCCCTTTCCTCATCCACTGCCTTCTGGTTCTGTACAGGTGTTTATTGATAATTCGTACAGTTTAAGTACAGAACTTTCAAATGCAGGTTCCGGAGGGAAAGCAGTCTTTCCTCTCGGTGTGGAAGAAAAAATCAGAGTGGCAAGAAATACATCTTTTTATCAGGAAGAAAAAGGTATTATGGGAGGAGTTTCTTCGGCACAGAATTCAGTAGAAATCAGCCTGAAATCCCACATGAGTGATCCTGTTACGGTAGAGGTTTATGACAGAACTCCCGTTCCTGCTTATAATCATAAGGATATAACAGTGGAAATCCTGAAACAGGAACCGAAAGGCGAGAAAATAGATATCCTTGAAGGTGACATTGCTAAAGGTTTTTATAAATGGAACATTCCTTTAGAGCCAGGCGGCACAGGATCTGTAAAATTTACCTATGAAATTCTCATATCCTCAAAAATGGAAATACATGGCGGAAACAGGAGGCTTTAATATGACAGATAATTACTGTATAGACGTACCGATAAAAACTGTTACAGTAAGCGAAGATGAAGCAAATATATGCAGAGAAGGGACAGTAACATGGGGAAAGGGGCCTGTAAATATTTTTATAAGAAATGTATCTCCCTGTTTGATAGATCAGAGTCTCTGGGCAGAAGTACAGTGTAAAGATATAGAAACACACCTTGAGATAGGAAGCGTCAGAGCCGTAAGAAATATAATTAAAGAAGAAACACTTCACGAGAAAAAAATCCTGGAAAATCTTGAAACATTATCAAAAGAATTATTTTCTTTAAAACATAAAAAGGAAAGGCTCGATCTGTACAGATATACTGTGGAAAAAGCTTTTGCTCCGATGATAGAAGAAATTTTAGAAAAAATTCTTTTAGACGGCTCCATGCCGGAAAGTTATACACCTCAAATTGATATGATCCTTGAGGAAATATACAGATATTATCTTGAAAATTTTGCCATAACGGAAGAACAGAAATTATGTTACAGAAAATTAAAGAAATATGAAAATGAAATGGCTTTTAACCCTTCTTTACTCCATAAACAGGGTGGAATTTTAATAAGTATGGAAGCAAATAAAGAAGGAGTCGGTCTTTTAAGATGTGGCTATAAATTACCATGTACCCAGTGGAGACCGCAGCATGAAGCACATATGACAGATGAAGAAAAAATTCTCTTCATAACCCATGGTGTTGTATGGCAGAACACAGGAGAAGACTGGAACGACGTGGAGCTCATACTCTCCACTGCAAGGCCGAGTCTGGGGCTGAATATAGTAAACCCCGGCACAGACGAACTTCATTTAAGGAAAAAAACTCCCCAGGAAAGAAAGAAAATAGAAGTCATGGTAAGAGATTATACTGTGAGTAAAACTGCTATATCAATGGCTTCAGAACCTCCTGTGCCTTCTGACGGAGGAGAAACTCAGTTCTACAGAGTTCCTGAAAAAGTAAACATACCATCAGGAAGGAAACCTCATATTATTGAAGTGAATAAAATAGAATTGACAGGTAAAAAAGAAATTATAGCAGTGCCTGAACTGGATAACAAACTCTATTTAAGAAGTCTGGTAAAAAATACAGGTACAGCACCGGTTCTCGCAGGTCCTGTAAGCCTGCACAGGGGAAAAGCATTTGCAGGTAAAGGGGATCTTAACTTTACCCCTTCAGGATCGGAATTTTATCTCTGGTGGGGTTCAGAAGATCTCGTCAGGATTGAACGTTATACAGATATAAAAGACGAACAGGCTACTCTGTTACAGAAAAGAAAGGTTCACTACAACGTAAATCTTTATATAATTAACCTTACAGGCCAGACAGTAACATTTAAAATTCAGGAACGTATCCCTGTAAGTGAACTGGAACAGATATATATTTCAGTAACAGAATTGCCGGAAGGGGCGGAAAAACCTGATAAAAACGGCTTTATTTTTATACCGGTAACTATGGCACCTGATGAAGAGAAAAAACTTTCACTATGTTATGTAGTTGAACTGGATAAGGAAGTAGTCTACCGTCCCCATGATGTACATATGGGAAAGGTCGTTACATGTTAGTTATGGGTGAGTTGTGAAAAGTGAGTAGTAGGGGCGACCCACTGTGTTCGCCCGGTACAGGTGAAAATACGCATCACGCATTACGCATCACGCATCACGAACCACCTGTTACGCGTTACGCGTAACGATTATAGTGAAAAATTGAGGGAGATTGATGATGATGTTAGAAACAGGTACTGTACTTAATAATATCTACAGAGTAATAAAACTTCTCGGGAAAGGCGGCATGGGAAATGTCTATCTTGTAGAAAGAATTAAAGATGATAAGAAATTTGTGGTAAAAGAACTGGTATTTGCACAGGAAGCAAACATTGACGGAGCTACCGCAAAAGAGATATTCTTTCGTGAAGCTGAATTCATGGCAAAATTTTCTCATCCCGGCCTTCCGAATATGTACGGTGTATTCAGCCATGATGGCAGAGAATATCTTACAATGGACTATATAGAAGGTAAAACCCTGGAAGAAATTATTAATTCATCTAAAGAACCTGTAGAGGTACAGCAGGCCATCACATGGACTATAAAAATCGCCGAAATACTGGATTATCTTCACAATGCTTTTCATGCTCCCGTAGTCTACAGAGACCTGAAGCCATCCAATATTATAATAACACCGGGAGGCTGGCCAAAGCTTGTAGATTTCGGCATTGCCCGTTATTACAATCCTGATAAAGATACAGATACCTTTAAATATGGTTCTCCCGGCTATGCGGCACCGGAACAGTATAAAGGGAGAGGGCAATCAACGCCTCTGTCTGACATATACGGGCTCGGAGTTATTTTACACCAGATGCTTACAAAACATGACCCGACTCTGAAATTGTTTAACTTTCCTCCTGTAACCGATTTGAATTTCTCCGTATCAAAGGAACTGGAAGCTATAGTAAAACGTGCCATGGAACTGGATCCCCTGAAAAGATATATAAGTATGAATGAATTTAAAGAACAACTGGAGAGATATACAGGTATTTATAAAAAAGACGGAACAGAGGAAGATATAAAAAAGCCGAATAATTTTGCCAGAGCAGGTATACTTATGGCTATACTGACAATATTTTCTCCCTATGTAGTCGCTATTATACTGAATATAGCAGAAAACATAAGCAGAAATTTCAGCGGACCCCTACAAATCTTTATGAGAAAGTGCCTGAATACAGGCCCTGTCATTATAATATTATTGCCTGTAACAGGATTAATTTTCAGTATAATTGGTTCCAGGAAAGCAAAATATGACAGAAGTATTTCACAGGAACCTGCCTTAACTGCAATAGTGTTTAACCTGCTGGCAATAATGGTAGTGTGCCTGCTGGGAGCCGTTTTTGTACCGGGTTTTTTTGCAGCCAGAGCCCAGGGACAGCTTGCATCATGTGAGTCGAACATAAAGAATCTTGCTGCAGCTCTGGAAATGTATGCAACAGATAACAGAGGCTATTATCCTCCTGCTCTTTCATATCTTACTTATGATAAAAACGGCGGGCCCTATATAAAACACATATATACTTGTCCTGTCTATCTTACAGGCTACAAATATGTATATGCCACTTCACCTGATAACTTCACCATATGTTGTGAATATAACAATGCTCATAGAAATGCCCTTCGTGAAGACGGTTCATGGCCACAGTATACTCCCGGCAGGGGACTCATAGTACCTCAAAGATAATCAAATCAGCAACAGGGGGAAGGATATTTTTAACATAGAGTAGAATTATTTACTGAATACTGAATGCAAGAGGTTTTGATTATGGACAGATTGGATAAATGGTTTAACAGGACTGTTAATTTTCTGGCAAATAAAGTATCTGATATTCTGGATAAAACAGATATTATAAAAAATGCCGGACATGTTGCCGGACAGGTAAAAAAAATCAAAAAAAGCAGTGATACGTTCATATGCCCCGGAGATTTTCAGGCAAAAAAAGAATTTCTTATCAGTGCTTTAAGTCATAAAGATTATGATTTCAGGGCAAAAGGGGCAAAATATCTCTCACAAAGGAAATATTTTTTACCTGATATTCTGGATATACTGACTATTTCCACAAAGGACAGAGAACCTCTTGTACGTTATGCAGTTGCCTATTCTCTCGGAATGCTCTGCAGTGAAGAACATATTGCAGGGATTCTGGAAAGCTCATCGGAAGCACGAATGAAATTTCCCGGCATCACAAAAGAAAAAATAAACAAAGTCATAGAATCTCTGAAAGAACTCAGAAAAGACGAAATCCTGTGGGTAAAAATAATGGCAGAAGAAGCACTCAGAAAAGCAGGACACGGTGATACTATAGACGATATAACAGAAAAAGCTCTGAATAAATTCCCGGAACGACTCAAAGAATTAATAGAAGATGAAAATTTTATAGAAGAATCTATAGAGCACTGCAGGAAAGACCATTGTCTACTTGAAGCACTCTATGATATTGACAGTGTAATAACGAGAAAAGCCCTTCACAGACTTATAGCTGAAATAGATTTCTCTAAAAGCTGGAAATCTATTAAAGCCATATATAAAAAGGCAGAATACAGAATGGATATGGAAATGTTCGGACTTCTTGCTTACAGAATAGAAACAACACACAGCCTCTCTCCTGTTTATGATAAAAAAACCTGGAAAAGAAATGACAGATTCTGTAAAAAAACAAAATCCTATATGATGAGAAGATGCTGGAGATACCTGAGAAATATTGCAAAATATTATCCCGAACTTTATGCAAATTTTGCCTATTTCTTCTTGAAACATTTCAAAGACAGTGATGCCGGGAAAATACAGGAAATAGTTTCATACCGTTATAACTGGACTGAAAGAAAACAATATACCTTTACAAAAACCTGTGACCGTTTCAGTCACCTGTGGACTTTCAATCATATACTCCATAAAAAAAGCAAAAGATATACCTGTAATAATCTGCTCTGGAAATGTGCTGAAGACTATAAACCGTCAGACACGGAACCGCCGGAAAGAGAAGAAGCTTTCTCTGAACTTTGGGAAGAAGATAGTTTACCAGCTTTTAACCTTTTTCTGGAATCCGAATGCAGAGAAGTAAGTTCTTTTGCCGTTAAAATTTTAAGAGACAGATTTCCCGACACATTAAAAAACCTGACAGAAACAGAAATTTCAGATCTCTTTAAAAAGCCTTATCCTTTTGTATGTACCACACTTCTGGACATATTCAAAACATATTTCAATCCTCTTAATCCCGATAAAAACCTGGTAAAATGTTTTTTAAACTGTGAATTCGAACCTGCAAGGGCTCTCGCACATGAGTGGGTAAGAAACAGTCTCTCTTTCTGGAAAGGAGATAAAAAATTTATAATAGATCTCCTCTTTTCACGGTGGGAAGAAAATCACTGTTTCGCAATGGAACTCATAGCACTCTACAGAGACAATCCTGAAATCATATCAGAGTATATAAAAATCCTTATGTCTGTAATAACAAAGGAAGAATATATAAAAGGTCTTCACACAGTCATAGTAAAAGGTCTCATGTCTGATTTTTCGGAAGAATTAAAGCTCCTGAGCAATGAACAGATATTTATGTTATTAAAAGCGCCGTCTCCATGCGTACAGGAACTGGGAGGAAATCTGCTTAAAGAACGAACTGTTGACCCTTTGAGTATTGACGGACAGACGCTCATAACCTTTGCCTGCCATGACATACTGTCCATAAGAGAAGTGGGAATGGATATGATAAAAAAATCCATATGCAGATGGTCTGCAGACATGACGGAACTTACGGAACTTGCAGAAAGCAAATGGGAAGTCACCAGAGAATTCGCTTTTAATATGCTGGAAGAGCATTTTTCAGTAAATCAATTTACATCTGACATACTGCTGAAACTTTATGACAGCAATTATAAAGATGTGCAGGAATTTTCCATGAAAATACTGGGTAAATATCTTTCCGAAGGCCGTCATGTGGAATTTATAAAATTCACCGAACATCCTGATATAAAAGAATTCGCTCTCGATTTGATCATTAAAAATCTTTCTCCAGAGCCTGATAACATAAAAAGTCTTATGCCGTTCTTCAGAAGTATATTGTTTAATGTTAATAAAGGCAGAAAAACAAAAGATAAACTCTTTAAATATCTGGGAAAAATTGCAACAAATAATGCATTTATTGCGACGGACATAATGAGTTTACTTGAAGAATTTGCCGGAACCATGACAGAAAGAGATTCTTCAGACTGCCTTGCCATTATGGCAGGAATAATAACGAAATATCCATATATAAAATCTTCTGCCATGTCTCTGTTAAATCCGGTAATCAGTGTCCCGGATTCTTCCGGTTAATAGTTTGTGGTATGAAAGCTATTTAACGGCCTTTTCTTTCTCATACCATTCCTTCCATTTCTTAACAGTCCCTTCCATATCGTTTTTATCTTTTCCATGAAATTTCTTTCCCGTAATCTCTTCAAGTCCGTATACTGCCACATGCTGTAACGTAGATCCTTTTGCAGTATAAATTGTAGCAGTTCCGTCATCATATTTTCCGGCAATAGTTGTTTTATCCGTATTATCAAGCATAACTATCAGTTTCGGAATTAAATCTTTATCTTTTTTCCCGGAAAGAATAACTATGGCAGAAGATTTTACATAAGGGTCTCCTGTTTCTATAAAGTCCATAAGTTTTTCTTTATTAACGGAACCGAGCTGATTAAGACATTCTATTAATCTTGCCTGAACCAGAGGGTCTGTTTCACTTTTGACCATTTCATTAAATATTTCAACTGCTTTATCATCTTTTATCATGGTCAGTCGTTGAATTGCATTTATTTTCACATGAGGGCTTTTATCCTTGAGCGCTTCCTTTAAAAGTTCCTTTTGTTTTGCCATTCTTTCATCGGTATTTGAAACATAGGATATACATGTTATCGCTCTGGAACGAAAATAATCTACGGGATGTTTCATTACACAGGACAATACGTCAAACTCTTCCGCTTTTTTTTCTTCACTGAGACCTCCTGCATAACAGTTTTCAATGGCTTTAAGACCGATGCGGGCAACTGTTACATCAGACTTTTCCATAAGATAGGAAAAAAGTGCAAAGTCAGAGGGATTATCTTTACATATTTTTTCAAGGTCTGTTAAAGCCTGTTTTTTCTGGTTTTCATCAGATGAAGAGACAATAATTTTAACCTCTTCGTCAACTTTTGCTTTCAAAGAAGAATCTATTTTTTTAGCCGCCGGAATGGTAAAATTCCCGCTCTCTTCAGTCGAAGTTTTACATCCGTATAAACCGGTGAGACACATTATAATCAGACACATAATAAAATAATATTTCATAAAAAAACCTCCTTACATATATTTCATCAAAACAGTCACCAATCACACATTACACATCATGTCTGTATATTTTAGCATTACTGAAGATTTTTTCCAGTTCTTCTCTCGTAAGCCTGTTTTTCTCCAGAAGTTCTTCGGAAAGAATATCCAGATAAAGCTGATTATTTCTGAGTATTTTGATTGCTTCCCCGAGCTGTTCCCTTATTATCCTCTCTGCAATCTCATAAATTTTCATAGATAGAGGCCCGTCACCTGTATGGTCATTGTCAGGTGAGAGTGGGCCGAATTCTTCACTCATACCATATTCCCTTACCATCCTTGCGGCAATACCGGTTACAGTTCTAAGATCTCCTCCTGCTCCTGTAGAAAGACCGTCTTCTTCACCGTAATAGATTATTTCCGATGCCCTTCCTCCGAGCCCCTCCCTCATTCTCTGGAGTAATTCTGCCTTTGTATAAATAATCTTTTCTTCATTCACCTCTCTTTCCATATATCCCCCTTTATCACCACGGCCTACGATGGTAACCTGCAGGGGTATATTGCCTCCGAACCATGCTATGAGAGCATGTCCTGCTTCATGTCTTGCCACTCTTCTCAGAGTTTCTTTGTCACGTTTTTTATCTGCTTCTCCCATCCTTATTTTTTCAAAAGCTTCTTCCAAAATTTCATCAGTCAGTTCCGAAGATTTCCGAAGAGACATAACGGAAGCTTCCTGAAGAATTCTTTCCATATCTGCTACGGTCATATCTGCAGACTGATAAGCTATTCTTTCTATAACAGAGGCTGATATATGACACTTTTTTCTTTTAGAGAACACTTTATTCAGATATTCCAGCCTTTCCCCTCTGTCAGGTTTATCCACAATAATTTCTCTGTCAAAACGCCTTCTCAGGGCACTGTCAAGATTTTCCACCAGATTTGTTGCGGATAGAACAATAACAGGAGGAGAATAAGGTGATGAAAAACCATCCATTTCAGTAAGCAGAGTATTCAGGGTTGATTCTTCGGCTCTTCCTGCTTCTGTGGCACCTGTTCTCTTTTTGCCTATAGCATCTATTTCATCGATAAATATGATGGAAGGCGCATAACGGCGGGCTCTCTGAAAGAGATTTCTAACATTTTGAGGGCCGCTGCCCTGATACTGTGTGACAAAAGATGTACCGGACATCTGGAGAAAGGCACAGTTAGATTCTCCTGCGACAGCTCTTGCAAGCATGGTTTTACCTGTGCCGGGAGGGCCTGACAGAAGCACTCCCTTCGGAGGGCGAATACCGAGTCCTCTGTAAGAGCCGGGAGATTTCAGCCAGTCTATAATAAACTGTAACGATTCTTTTGCATTCCTGCCTCCTATAACATCGGAAAACTTTACAGACGGCCTTTCTAAATCTTCAACCATTTCACCTGCATCTCCGGCATCTATGGCACGGGCAAAGTGAAAATTTCTGAGTTTAATTACTACCTGTCTGTTCATTTTATCCACTGATGTCCCTGTATCGAAATGTAGTATTTTCCTCTCTTTTGCCATATCTGTTACTTTCTTTTCTCTCCAGAGACGGCGATTTATTTCCAGGAGATTCTTTGTAAAATCAATAGAATTCAATTCAGAGGACTTTATAAAATCACAGCCGAAGTCTGTTGTTATCATACCACGGGCACCTCCGGAACGGATACAGGCAAGCAATAATTCCTCATCTACAGGTATTCTCTCCTCTTCCCCTCTGTATAACGCCATGACTGTATCACTTATACGGGTTTTAATCTCTTTTTTCTTATCCAGCCCTGTACTGGAAAGCCCTGTAATAGAAAGGATGTAGACAGGAATAAGAGGAAAACGTTCATGGATTTTCCTGAGTATATTTCTTCCTTCATCAAAAGATCTTGCAGAAAAAGGCATATAATCCAGTCCCTGATAGATGGTTTTCGTCATATCAAAAGGGAAATGAATATTTTTACTGTCTCCTCTCCTGAACCATAGATCCAGTAAAACCATATTTATATCTTCAGAAGAAAGAACCTCTAAAACTTCTTCCGGCGAAGAAGCGGAATACCAGGAAATTGTTTTTATATATTTTTCATAAAATCCTGACAGTTCAGGTTTTGCCACAATAAGAACTTTAAATTTATCAGGGCTGTCATAAAAATCTCTAATGAGAGGTTCCATTTCTATTTCCACATTTATCCTGTCAATTTCAGTCAGAATATCTCCAAGATTATCTTTTTCATAGAGACCGGTAAAATTAAAGAGTTCTCTTTTAAAAAATTTCTCTCCTTCTCCGTTGAGCTGTCTTGCATCTACCTTTGCTCCCTGATTGAGTATAAGGGTTACAGGTAAAAGCCTGTCATGGTGAAAAGATTTGTAATATTCTTTTGAAAGGAGAAGTTCTGTCCGTTTTAATGCTTCCTCACCTACCCTTTCAAGCTCATTTACTCCGAGATGATTGAACATCAGAGGATAGCCCTGTGCCAGGCGTGAACATATGGCAGAAGGGAAGGCAGGCGTTCCGTCTGACGGATTTTTTTCATGTTCAAGAGCATTCATAATAGTTCTTTTATGATAGGCAGAATTAGCTGTGCTTATACCGCTTTTGTTGGGATTATCATAAAGACTTCTTCCTGCATTGGTGGTGAATATAATAATAGTATCTGTGAAAGATACATTTCTTCTGGTAAATTTATCTTCCAGACGGCCTTCGTCAAGAATTTGATAAAAAAGCTGTATAATAGTCAGGTGAGCCTTTTCTATCTCGTCAAAAAGAAGGATTGCCGTGGGATGTTCTTCTACAAAACCTGTAAGAGCACCGCTGCAGGCCTCTTTATATGAAGGATCCCACCCTATCAGATAACCCTGATAATTATGATTTGAAAAACCTGTCATATCAAAAATTTTAAAAGGACGTGACAGAAGAGTTGCAGCAATCTGAGCCATATAGGTTTTTCCCACACCGGGAGGACCTGCAAAAATAAAAAGGGCTTCCGGCTTTTTTCTATTTCTGTCATTTAAAATTTGTACATTATAAAGCCCTTCAATAAAGGCATAAATGGCATGATCCTGGCCATAAATCCTGCCCATAAGTTCATTTCTCAGATCTTTAAGTTTACTCATAAGACTTACGATGGTAGAGGTTCTGTCTTCTGAATTGTACCAGGATTTTAAAATACCGGTAATAACATCTTTCGATTGAGACTTTACATTATGAAGAAATTTACATGTATATTCCGACATAGCTATGGCACAGACAAGGTGGCATATATCTACAAGGCCGGGATGAACAGGATGGGGAACGGAAGAAGTAGCAAGTTCCAGAGCAGAAGATATAATATCTCTGGCAGAACCGGCCAGTTCTATTTTACCGGGACAGATATTACGGGGGAATTCGTTGACAGGAAAAAGCAAAGAAAGATCTGACGGTTCAAGCTTTAAACACTCCGATAACCTTATAATTCCTTCGGAATCACTCATTACTCCACAGAGAAGGGCCTCAAAGTCCAGACATGGTTTTCTCTTATGAAAAGCAAAGTCTTTCGCATTATCTATTATTAACTGTCCTCTATGAGTAAACATTTTTTAGCCTCAGCTATCATCAGTCAGCTATTAGAAAGCTCATCTGGTTTTATGAA
>JBEHWP010000066.1:0-13956 GCA_040217665.1 Vulcanimicrobiota bacterium | reverse complement strand
TAAAATATCTGCAAAAAATCATAAGCAATCATTGAGCATCGTGACGCGTAACGCGTAACGCGTGACGGGTGATACGTGACATAAATTCAGACTCTATTTTTTTCGCAGATTGAGATAATTAATGAAAAATATATTAATTTTTGGTGCCTCCGGTCATGGAAAAGTAATTATAGATATAGTTGAAAAAGAGCATATCTATAATATTTCAGGACTGATTGATGACAATAAAAATTTACCTGTTGATTTTTCTGGATACAGGCTCCTTGGTACAACTGACGAAATCATTCATATTATAAAAAAATGCAATATTTACGGTGGAATAGTGGCAATAGGTGATAACTGGATAAGATCTAAAATAGTCAATAAAATAAGAGAGATTTTACCTGATTTTATTTTTGTCAATACCATTCATCCTTCTGCTCAGATTGCCCGCAATGTAACAACAGGGAAAGGATGTGTTGTTATGGCGGGAGCAGTAATAAACAGCGATACCAGAACAGGAGATTTCTGTATTATAAATACCGGATCTTCTGTTGATCATGATAATATTATAGAAGATTATGCAAGTATTGCTCCGGGTGTAACTACGGGAGGAAATGTAAAAATAGGTTCTTTCAGTGCTGTTTCTCTTGGAGCCAGTATTATTCACGGCGTAACAGTAGGTGAACATACTGTAGTAGGAGCGGGCTCGACTGTATTAAAGGATCTGCCCTCTTATGTAGTGGCTTACGGCACTCCGGCACAGGTAGTAAGAGAAAGACATGCGGGAGAGAAGTATTTGTAGACAGTGAGCAGTGAACAGTTTGAACCAGCGCATCACGCATCACGCATCACGTCTTTAAAAATTCCTCATATGAATAAACCATATCATAAAAAGGCATGGCAAATGGTAAGAGATTTCCAAACGTTTTATCAGTATATATTTTAACAGTTTTTTTCAAAAAACACCTGTCAGGTATCAGATGAAGTCTTCCCTCTTTTATAAAATACCCGAAGGTTCTGCAGGATAAAGGTCTTGCAGGATAAATATTGCAATGTCTCTCTGTAAAATTATAAAAAGGACAGTTATCGTAGAGGAGTTTATCTGTAGAAACATCTCTGGCTTTACTCACATAATCTTTAAATCTATCTGCTTCTTCAGATGATCTTCCTGAATTAATAAGATATTCTTTCATATAATCAAATTCCAGGGCAGTTGCCCCCTGAGAGGCTGAAGAAGTACAGCACATATTACAGCCATTACATGGATTTTCAATGTGTACCGGCAGATGACTGTCCACTTCTTTATAAATCGTTTCTAACTGACTGTAAAATAAAGGTTCCATCCTGTGTGTTCAACTCCTGTCATTATAGAGCGTAACGGGTGATTCATGATGCGTTATGTGTTATAATCGTGACGCATCACCCGTAATTGGCAATTTCACTTTTCCCGACTCACAACTCACGTTCTCAAAGAAAAATCTTCTCTATCAAGTGTAAGATTCCTGTTATAATAAGGATCTCCTTTTTCTATAACAAATTTCCATTTTCTGTGAAACAATTCTACTTCTCTGAAGAATCTCTTTTCCTTTTCCGGCGTATCTTCATAACCTCTTGTCTTTGATTCATAATGATATAGTTCCGCATAAGGTGTCCAGACAATTAAATAGCCTTTTTCCCTTAATTTAAGGCACAGATCTATATCACCGAAGGAAAGAATGTAGTCTTCATCAAATCCGCTTATTTCATTAAAAACATCATGTCTCATCATAAGACATGCAGCAGTAACGGCGCTTACATTCTGTATTACCTTCAACCTTCCACCGTAACCGGCAAAATCTCCGCTCAGGCCCTTGTGAGAATGACCGGCCACATCTCCTATACCGAGAATTACACCGCCATGCTGAATCGTTCCGTCAGGGAAATATAATTTTCCTCCTGCAGCACCTACGTTTTTCCTTGTGACATGTTCGGCCATTCGCGTAAAACAATCATTGTTTATAACTTCTGTATCATTATTTAAAAATAAAAGTAGTTCCCCTGATGCGTTCCGGACTGCAAAATTATTCACGGCAGAATAATTAAAAGGCTTATTCCATGTAATAATTTTTATATATTCTATTTTTTTCAATTCTTCATAAAGCAAAAAAGTCTTCTCTTCTCTGCTGTGATTTTCGACTATTATGATTTCAATATTTTTATAATCAGATTTTTTTATTATTGAATTTATACATCTGAATAGATCTTCCGAATGATCGGAGTTCGGAATTATAACAGATATTTTCGGACTATCTTTAATGGTATATGTGACCTTATAAGAGGTTAAAAAAAGACCATCTTCTACAGTGGCTTCAATTTTCAGTCGTTTGAGATGTTCAGTAAGAGCTTTCTTAGCAGAATCTACTGCATAGGGTTTAACAGTCAGATCTCCTGCAGAAGAATCTTTATGTATCCTCCAGTGATAGAGAATTTTCGGTATATGGACTATGTTTTTTGCCACTTCTGACATCCTGAGATTGAGATCATAGTCCTGGCTACCATCAAAGCCTTCTCTAAAACCTCGCAGCGACAGGAACAGAGATTTTCTATATATGGCGAAATGGCCAATATAATTATAACTTCTCAACATATCGGGGGACCAGTCAGGCTTAAAATAATGATCCAGTCTTGTAGAACCCGTAATTTTATCTTCATCTGAATAGATTAAATCTGCGTCTCTATTATGCTGCAACATATGTACTGCTTCAAAAAGGGCAAAAGGCGGTAACAGATCATCATGGTCTAGAAGTGCTATAAAATCTCCTGTCGCCATTGATAGAGCTTCATTTGAATTACCTGCTATACCTCTGTTTTCAGACAAAAATTTTACCTTTATCCTTTTATCTTTTTTTTCATATTCTTCAAGTATTTCTTTCACATAAATTTCTCTGTCAGAACCGTCTGCAATACACAGTTCCCATCCGGAATAGGTCTGAGACAGAACAGATTCAATCATAGAAACAAGGAAATTTCCGTCTGTATTATATACCGGTACAAGAATACTTATTTCAGGATTATAGTCAAATCCGGTATGTCTCTCTTTTTCCAGTTCCCTTTCATCAGGTTCGTTTCTCTTTATCCATTCTTTATAAAGCTTTTCACTGTTTAATTCGAGTAACAGTTTTTCTTTTACTTTTCTTATAAAATCCTTTAAGCTGCGGGTCCTTATATAAAGAATTGATTTTTTTATATATGTCACAGGTTGAGTAATTAATTTCAAGTAAAAACCAGGTAAAATCTTCATATTTCTTTCAATAAATCCATTTGTCCGGAAATTGCCATTAATTCACATATACCATCAAGAACTTTCTCTGGGGAAATTTGTTTAAGACACTTCAAATCAAAAGGACAGTCTTCAGGACGTAATTTATAACATGGAGAACAGAAGGTATCTCTGTAAATAACAAGAGATTTATCGCCGTAAGGCTGCCATTCATGAGGCAATACATGACCGCTGAAAATAATTAATAAAGGTATTCCGAGCACTCCTGCTATATGACCGGGACCGCTGTTATTTCCTATAAAAATATTACAATGTTTCAGAACTGACATAAACTGCTTCAAATCAAGTATTCCTGAAAGAGAAAGGACATTATCTTTACAAACACTCAGAGCCATTATTTCCTCTATAAGCTTCCTCTCCCCTTTTCCTCCGAATAAAAAGATTTTACACTTATATTTTTTTGCAAGTAAATCAATAAGTAGAGCGAAACAAGAAGGGGGCCAGCATCTCATAGCAGTGCCAGAGCCGGGATGAATGGCTGCAATAAAAGGAGTCTCTCTGATAATTAATTTTATATCTTCAGGTATATCTTCTTCAAAAAACAGTTCAGGTAAGGTATATTCATAATTTATAGTATGAACAGACGGAAGGGACATAATCAGTTCACATAACTGAGCCGAAATATGCGGTTTCCATAACTGTCGCGGCACATCTTTCAATATATCTCCGTTCAGACTTATATTGAGAGGAACAGAACAGTCTTTACTTCTGTATCCTGCCTTATATACTGCACCTGATATATTCAGAATCTCCCTTGTATCGCTGAATCTTCTGAGATCTATTGCGAGATCGAAATTCATTGAATAAAGAGTTTCTTTTAATCTATCAAGGTCTGCTCTATCATGGAAATTTTCTCCCTTTTCCGATTTCTCATGAAAAAAATTGAAACATATAATATTATCTATTTCTTTAACAGTTTCCAGTAATGGTTTTGCCCATGGCCCGCAGAGAACGGTAATATGAGAATCGGGAAATTTCTTTCTGAGTATGTTAATTGCAGGGAGGCCTAAAATAACATCGCCAATATGATCTAACTTCACAACAAGAATTTTATTGATAGATTCCGTTTTTATTCCTTTAACAGAAGGACGTTTGAAAGTTTCATTCAGAAAAGGTTCATAATGTTTTATATATACAGGGTCTTCTAATTGTTTATCAGAAGGTATTTCAATATATGTCTTCCGAAGGCATGTAATATGTTCGAAAGAAAGGTTACAGAAAAATTTCTCACTTATATTATTTATCCATATCATATCTGCAGAGGAAGGAGTATTTCTGATAATAAATCTTTCCCGAAAAGATACATTTCCTTTGAAAAGAATCTGTTTATTTATAGAAGCGTTCTGTCCTGTTTCAGTTACTGCTTTAATAAGAACTCCATATGTCCTTCCGTCTTTTAAACCTTTTAATTCATGTACAAATGTAAATCCGGAACAGATACTGTTTTTTACCGACGGATATGCGAGAGCAACGTCAGGTCTGGCCTGGCCGTATCTGGCATTACCCAGTAACTGCCCTTCAAAATAAATTTCAATCGTCTTTATGGGTTTATGTGAAATAGCCCAACCTGAGAGTTCAAGAGAATCAAAAAAAATCTCCAGATTATCGCAGTGAAGCATTATATTTTTTAATCTCTTTATATATGTAATAAGAGGCCTTAAGAGTGATTTTACAAACATATTTATTTGGAAATCGTGACGCGTGACGCGTAACCGTACTTTTATTTCCTCGTGATGCGTGACGCGAGGATTATCTGTAATTTGTTATGAACTACACTTTACATTACATTTTGTAAATTTTCTATCCCAGTCAGATAATTCCTTTTTTATAAGAAATTTTACTAAAAACTTGAATTTTTTTATTTTCTTATGTAATATGTAGTGAGTGGAGAGCAGTGAACAGTGAGAAGTGAGTCGTGAGTCGTAAAAAGTGAAAAGTAAAATTGATGTGTAATGATTATGACTCATCACGCATCAATTACGTATCACGAACCACCTGTGACGCATCACGATTATAACGCATCACTATTCAGAAAGGATTTCATATGGATTTTTCACTTTTAACCGGAGAAAAAGAAGAAGATCTCGGTCTGGGAATCCCCTATGAACGATGGTCTCTTTCACAGCTTCTGGAAAAATTATATTTTATATATGATTTTTCAACAGTCCTTGAAGGCCCGGGAGACGGTATGGCCGGTATAAAAGGTCTGAACAGCATACCTTTTGCCGGGAGGAACTGCCAGGTCAGTGTAATTCTTCCTTCTGAAAAACAGATTGAAATAGCCGGGTATGTTTACAAACAGCATAATCTGGATGTAACATTTCAGAGATCGGAACATTTTGAAATGGACTATCCCGATAAATCCTTTGATCTTGTATGGAACTTCTGTGTTACTCACATTCTGGATTCAGAAAAAATTATAGATAACATGGTAAGGATTTCCAGTAAGTACGTAATGATTATTGTCCCTAACCTGCTTAATTACGGTTTTTTACTCCATAAAATAGATCATGTTCTTACAGGGGAGCCCTGGATTCACGGGAATATAAATTATATGAATATACCAAAAATAAAAAGTGCTCTTGAAAAACGGGGCATGTCCGTAAAACAGACATTTCTCGTAGATGTCCCTTTCTGGCCTGATATAGATAAACCGATAGAGGCAGTCATAGGCAATCTCCTCCCTTTCCTGAGAAAATGGTTAAATAAACGAGCAGAAGAAAGATACAAAACATGCTCTTATAAATTTGATGATCTCCCCTATTTTACACATGACCCTGCTTTCGAGAAACTTATGGCTAAATTGAGTTTTATAGAAAGGTATTTTCCTGAATTTATCAGGGTATTATTTGCCCATCATAATGGAGTTATTGCTCAGAAATAATGAAATATTTTCACTCCCAGGAAACAGATAACACCTTAAGCTGCAGTATCGGCATAATGGCCTATAATGAAGGAGCAAATATTGGCCATCTGCTCAGGTCACTTACAAATCAAAAACTTTCCTCTGTCACCATAAAAGAAATTATAGTAATAGCAAGCGGCTGTATTGATAATACGGAAGAAATAGTAAAAAATTATATTCCCTTTGATAGCCGGGTACGGCTGGTAGTTCAGAAGGAACGAAAAGGAAAGGCTTCGGCAGTAAATCTATTTTTACGTGAAGCTACAGAGAAAATTCTTGTCCTTGAGAGTGCAGATACACTGCCTGAGGACGATACAATAGAAAAGCTTGTAATGCCTTTTTCAGACAGTAATATAGGCATGACCGGTGCCCATCCTGTTCCTGTAAATAAAAACAATGATTTTACAGGTTTTTCAGTACATCTCCTGTGGGAACTGCATCATCAGCTATCACTTTATTACCCGAAAATGGGTGAATTAATAGCATTCAGAAACATATTCTATAAAATCCCGGAAAGTACTTCCGTCGATGAAGCATCAATAGAACCGCTTGTAAAAGGACAGGGATTTCAAATTCTATATGTGCCTGAAGCTATTGTAATTAATAAAGGCGCCGAACATATAGCTGATTTTATAAGAGTAAGAAGAAGAATATTTGCAGGCCATCTGGCAATAAAGAAAAAATTCGGTTATGAAGTCTCTACAATGAAAGTTACCAGAATTTTGAAGATTCTACTGAAAAGTTACAATAAATTCGGTCTAAAAAAAGCACCCTATATACCTCTGGTAGCAGCATTGGAATGTTATGCCAGAATCCTCGGGATGATAGATTATTATATTTATAACAGGGAATTTGCCGTATGGGAAATTGCTACTACAACTAAAAATCTGAAACAGTAAATTTGCAGAAGCTGTAGAGGGCTGTCTGTATATATGATATAATAAGTGAGTAGTGAGTCGTGAAGAGTGAAGAGTGAAGAGTGAACAATAAAGAGAGAAGTGTAAAAAGTGAGAAGCGTAAAATACGCATCACGCATCACGCATCACGCCAAAAAGGAGACTTATAAATGCTCATAGAACCCAGAGGCCCTGTAGAACATTTTTTATGGGGAAAATTCATAATATGCGGGAAAGAACATAGCAGTACCGTAGGTGCCGGTAAAGATATAAGGCTTATAGGGAAAAAAGTCACAAAATGGGAAGAAAGAAAAGGCCAGTGCATTACAGCCTCTATGATAACAGGTGTAATGGATAAAAATATTGATGTCTTAATAATAGGAATAGGAGTGGAAGGTAATATAAAATTTCCTGAAGAAGTAAAAAATGCCATAATAGAACATGGCATAAAAGAACTTATAGTTGAAAAAACACTCAATGCCTGTAAAATATATAATAAATTATTTAATGAAGGAAAGAAAGTAGCTCTCCTGGCACATGGAACATGTTAGGTGAATGTAATATTTTCTTTGTAAAAAACTTTATTCTTTATATTCCGGACGATTTATTAATTCCTTAAGAGTTTTATTATAAGTTAAATCAAGCATATATTCTGCATTGAAATTGGAAAGAGAACGAAAGATTGTACCTTTTATATTTGGCTCATCTTTTGCAAATTCAGAAAGCATTTTTTTTACTTTTTTTCTTCTGAGATTACCTGTATGAGAAAGAGGACAGCAGCAGTATGTAAGAGGAAATTTTTTTTCAATAGCATATGTACGTATTTTTTCTTCTTCTACATACATTAACGGTCTTATAACTTTAAATTTGCCGGACTCAGATTTAAATACAGGAAGCATTGTTTCAATTTTACCGTTATACATCATAGAAAGTAATACTGTTTCAATAAAATCATCACTGTTATGTCCGAGAGCTATCTTCTGACAGCCATACATATCTGCGTATCTGTAAAGAACGGATCTTCTCTGTCTTGAACAATAAAAACATCCATCCTCAGCTTTTTCCCTGTCATTAAAAACAGTTTCATAAATATCACTTTTTATTACCTGGAAATCATATCTATTTTCTTCCAGCCATTTTACAATTTTATCAATAGAAAATCCGGGGAATCCGGGATGTACAATAGATACAAAAAGTGAGAATTTAACAGGAGCACGTTTCTGAAGACGGGACATGGTATCAAGCATTGTAAAAGAATCTTTACCGCCTGAGAGTGCTACAAGGATTTTGTCTCCCTCTTCTATCATGTTATAATCTCTGATGGCACATCCTATTTTTCTGTATATATTCTTCATGTATGACATATAATCGTGATGAGTGAACAGTTAAGCAAATATTAAGTTCTCAAGTCTATTTCCAGGTCTGGAAATATATGAAATAAACTATAATATTATATTACCATTTTGCATTTATTATGTATATAAATTTAGCAGAAAAATGGAATATAATCTTTTCCTGCTGCGACTGTTAAAGTGAAAGGAGTGATCTTTCAATGAAATGTAAAGAAATCAGCAAAACATATGTTTATGAAGACAGAATAATAACCGGAGGAACTGTTATAGTGCCGGAAATGAACAACTGCTCAATACCGCTTAAATCTACGGAAGTAAAAGGAAATATTAAAGGAGTAATAGCAGAGATAGAAGTAATCCAAAAATTCCATAATAATCTGGAGAAAAAAATAGAAGCTGTATATGTATTTCCCCTGCCAGAGAAAGGTTCGGTACATTTCCTGGAAATAAAAGCGGGGGAAAGAATAATAAGAGGAGAAATAAAGGAAAGACAGGAAGCAAAACAGATATATAATAAAGCAAAACATGACGGAAGAAAAGGGGCACTTGTTGAAGAAGAAAGACCCAATCTTTTCACTATGTCTGTTACAGGTATTGAAGCAGAGCAGGAAATAGAAGTTAAACTGAAATATTATGAAATAATAAAATATGAAAATAACGAATATGAATTTCACTTCCCCATGACAGTTACTCCGAGATATATTTCACCTGAAGTAACAGATGGAGAAAAGATTTCTCCTCCGATAAAAATTTTTGATGAGAATAATAAAAGAAGTGTAAGTATATCTATAAATTTAGATACAGGTTTTGAAGTGGGAAATATCTATTCTCCGACCCATAAATTATATATAGAAGAAAAAGATAAATCAGTAAAGAAAATAGAACTTGCCGGAGACGGGGAATTACCGGATAAAGATTTTGTGCTTAAATATGCTTCTAAAGGTGAAAATACGGAAAATTCCCTGTCTTTTTACAGGGAAAAAGATAAAGCCGGCACATTTATGTTAAATATTACACCTAAATTTGACTATGGCCCGGGAGAAATTGTAAAAAGAGAGGTTATATTTGTCCTTGACAGATCAGGTTCTATGTCTCTTTCATCAGGTCATAATGTAATCATCCCCCCTTTTTACGATAGAATTCTTACAGATTTACAGATTGAATTTAACAGTTTTCTGGATTATATTGACATGCTGGAAAAAGATTTTTTATCTATTCAAAATAATCTGGAAAAAATCAGGGAGAAAATAGAAAATCTTCATAAAATTATTCGGTCTCTGAAAAAAGAAGCATCCCTTTTCCGCACCAATACTGCTTTAAAGAAACTCGAAACATTTGAAAATAAGCTAAAAAAAATAGGGGAAATAACATCTGATACGCAGGAAAGTCTTTCTTCTTATATTTCAGAAAAAAATCATTCTATCCTTTCAGATTCTCTTTTTCAGGTAAACATCGCTATGATTAAAAAAGAACTCTATGGAATTACAATTATTCATTTTGCTCCTGAAGTAGAAATCTGTAATACCCTGAGCACTATGGAACAGGCAAAAGATTCTTTAAAGAAAGCCCTTGAAACACTGAGATCAGGAGATATATTCAATATTATTACCTTTGATGACAGGGTTGAAGTGATGTCAGAACGATCTCTGGAATTAAATGAAATAAATCTTATGATGGCAGATAATTTTATAAACAGCACCTATGCAAGAGGAGGAACAGATATACTTTCTGCAATGAATCGTGCCCTTTCTATACCTTCTTCAAAATCACATTTAAGACAGATAGTATTTATTACAGACGGAGCAGTAGGAAATGAAGAATTTGTCTTCCGGGAGGTGGAGAAATCTATGGGAAGAGCGAGAATATTCTCATTTGGCATAGGCCCTTCAGTAAACAGATATCTCCTGGAAAAAATGGCAAAATCAGGAAGAGGGTCTTCATATTTCATCACCAATCCGGACGAAACAGGAGATACTATAGAAAAATTCAGCATACAGACTTCCACCCCCGTCCTTTCAGATATTGCTCTTGAATGGGAAGGAGTCGATGTGTCAGATATCTATCCCTGTCCTGTGCCAGATCTCTATACAGGACAGATCGTTAAAATATTCGGAAGATTTCATTCGGAAGGGACAGGTAAAGCAATTTTAAAATACAGAACAGGTGAGGGAGAGTATAGAGAGGAGTTAGATGTTGAACTCCCTCTAGCAGAAACTTCTTACCCTGCCATAGAAACCATATGGGCAAAGGAGAGAATAGAAAATCTTCTGGACAGACAGAGAGAAAATCCTAAAGAAAAATCTTCTCTGAGAGATGAAATTCTGGGACTTGCGCTGAAATATAAAATTGTTACTCCTTATACGTCTCTTGTAGCGGTGGAACATGGTAATGAAGACGGAAAAAGAGAGGAAATTATAACAGTAAAAGTTCCCCTTCTGCCTCCTGCACCTGTGCCGTCCAGTAGTTCTGCATTACATTGTATGGTAACTCCGGGAACAGGTAATATGTATAAGGATACAAGAAAATCCGAACCACTCCCCGGGTATGACGGAGGAAAAGAAACTTTCTGGAACAGAGTCTCAGAGAATGCCTGGTTTGTAAGTTCTATAGGCAACGTTCTTGTACCTGATCCGGGAGCAGAAGTATCTGCAAGATATGGCCTTGATGCAATGCCGGGGAAACAGATGGCTATAGATGCAGATCTTAATCGCGGGCTTATAGATCCCGATGAAGCTAAAAGGATAAGAAAAGAAAAAGAAGCAGAATATGAAAGGGAATTCTTTAAAGCAAGAGGATGGTTTTATTATGGAAGGCTGATATTTTTTGCGCCCCTTCTCATTATGCTTTTTGTTCTTACTGTTTTCTTTACAGGAGCAAAAGATATATTAAGAATGATATTTAATATAATAAAAGGATTTTTCTCACGGCTGTTTAAGAATAAAAGAAAATAATGAGTGGTGAGCAATGGATGGCAAATTCTGTAAATAATTTATCTCTTCAAAAAGGTAAGGTTCTTGAAGGAAGATATGAAATAATAAAACTCATAAAAGCAGGAGGTATGGGAGCAGTCTACAGAGCCTGTGACAGGATTCTGGAACATATCTGTGCCGTTAAGGAGCTACTTTCTTCCTGTGATGATGAAAAAGCCACGGAATGGTTCAGGCGGGAAGCAGAATTACTTGCAGGTTTGAACCATCCCGGTATGCCGAAAGTAACAGATTATTTTATTCACCAAGGCAGATATTATCTTGTCATGAATTTTATAGAAGGTGAAGATCTACATAAAATACTTATTAAAGAAGGGAAACCCGGTTTATCTGAAGAGAAAGTCATTAAAATTGCCATAGAAATTTTACATATTCTTCATTATCTTCACAGCCAGTCACCTCCTGTTATATATCGTGATATAAAACCGTCAAATATTATGATAGATAAAGACGGAAGGGTAATGTTAATAGATTTCGGCATTGCAAGGGTACTGACAGACAGAGATATACAGAAAACCACTGTAGGAACTCCCGGATATGCACCGTTAGAACAGTACAGGGGACAGGTAGAACAGAGGTCTGATATCTATTCTCTCGGTGCCACAATGCATCATCTCCTTACAGGTAATGCTCCCATACCGTTTAATTTTGTACCTGTAAAAAATGTTAATCGTAAAGTTTCAGATGAAATGGAATCCATTGTCATGAAAGCTCTGAAGGAAGAGCCGGAGAATAGATTTTCTTCTGCACAGGACATGTCAAGGCTTCTGGAAAGACTTGAGAGAGGAGAAAAAGATTTACCTCTTGACTGGCTGGATAAGGGAGATATGTGTTTTGATCGTGGTAAATATGAAGATGCAATAAAATATTACGATAAAGCCATAGAGCTTGACAGAAAAGACGGAAGAGCCTGGACTGCCAGAGGCCTTGCCTTCCATAATAAAGGCGTATATAAAGAAGCACTTAAATGTTATGACAGTGCTTTAAAATTTGAACCACATTATATGCTTGCCTGGCGGGCTAAAGGTCTTACATTGAATAAACTCGGGAAATACAGAGAAGCAATCGCCTGTTATGATAAAGCCATAGAGCTTGACCCGGATGACGGAAGAGCCTGGAATAATAAAGGAGTCATTTTAAATACTCTTAAGAAATATGAAAAAGCTGTTATATGTTATGATATAGCTTTAAACATTATACCTGATTATATAAATGCATGGAATAATAAGGGAATAGCCCTGTATCATCAGGGAAAAACAGAAGAAGCTCTGAAAAATTTTTATAAAGCTATGGAAATAAACCCTTCCTTTGAAGAGGGAAAGAAAAATCTAAAATCTGTCCTTAAGGTTTTCAGAGGGAATTTTCCTTTTGATCTTGCCATGCCGGGGCATCATCTCTGTGAACAGGGCAGATATGAAGAAGCAATTGAATTTTATGATATGGCTTTAAGCATTAACAGTGAACATATCACTGCCCTTTATAATAAAGGTCTCGCTTTATGGGAATTAAAAAAATACGAAGAAGCCCTTGAATGTTACAACAGTGTTCTGAAGCTAAACCCCTGTCATGATATGGCATGGTACGGTAAAGGAAAAGTTTTTCAGGCCGTCGATGACTATGAAGAAGCTATTAAATGTTATGAAACAGCAGTAAAAACAAATTGTAAAAATAAACCGGCAATCCTTGATCTTGCCTTTCTGCTGAACAGGAAAGGAAGATATGAAGAAGCCCTTGTTTTCTATGATAAAGCCCTTGATATTGACGAAGAGGATATTTATGCACTGAATAATAAAGGTTTTGCTCTTTACAGTCTGGGAAAATTTAAAGAAGCACTGTCATGTTATGATAAAGTTCTTCATATTGAGCCACAGGATGTAACAGCCATACATTATAGAGAACTTGCAGTGACTATGAGTAATATCAGATCTATAGCACGTAACCTGTAATTAGTGAAAAATGAAAAACGAGTAAAATCCGTTTTCTTTTCACCCTTCACTTTTATTAAAAACTATAGTAAAAGTACTGCCCTGATTTTCTACTGATTCTATCTGAAAAGCCGCTTTATGGGCATCCAGAATTTTCCGGCAGATTCTTACGCCAAGACCTGTCCCCATTTCTTCTTCTGTACCTGAAGTGGAATAAACTTTTCCGTCTCCGAGCAGTTCCATTATCTTAACCTCTGACATTCCTACACCTGTGTCTTTTATAGACAGCACAAATTTTCCTTCTTCTTCTTTTGCAGAGACCTGAATGGTTCCTCCTCTGGGAGTAAATTTAATAGAATTACTTATCAAATTTGTAATAACCTGGGAAACTTTATTTACATCGAAAGAAAGAAGAAAATTTACCGGCACATTATTTATCAAAGATATATTTTTTCCATCTGCCGTAAACTTATGAAGTTTTATGATTTCATCTATTAATTCCTTGAGACGGCATTCATCAATATTCAGGGTAAACGTATCGGATTCCTGAAGAGCAAGTGTAAGAATATCTTTTACATATTGAAGCTGTT
>JBEHWP010000065.1:0-13958 GCA_040217665.1 Vulcanimicrobiota bacterium | reverse complement strand
AATTATCTATAGATGAAAAAGTCTCATAGACTCTCTGGAAAGCTTTAATACTTTCTTCTGCTGTCATCTGTTTTCCTGTGATTTTGTTTTTATCACTTATTTCGACATCAGTGAAAGCAAATTTAGCCATAGGAACTGCTTCTGTAAGAACCTTCAGTCTTGGCTGAAGTAGTTCCGTAAGTTTCAGCAGTTTTTCTCTTTCTTTATTTCCGTCTGTAATATATCCTGCTTCCTTCCAGAGAGGTATCAGTAAATTTAAAAGTTTTTCCTTATCCATATCTCTTATATAAATACCATTCATCCAGTTCAGTTTTGTATAGGAAAAACATGCCCGTGCCACATTTACCCTTTCCAGAGCAAATTTCTCTACAAGTTCTTCTGCAGTGAATATTTCCTGGGTATCTCCTTCACTCGGAGCCCAGCCGAGAAGAGCAAGGAAATTTAACAGTGCTTCAGGTATATAACCGCCTGCTTTAAATTCACTTATTGAAGTTGCGCCATGTCTTTTACTGAGTTTTTTGCCGTCTTCTGCTATAACAAGCGGTACATGGCAGAAAACAGGAATATTATAATTAAAGGATTTATAAAGAAGAACATGAATGGGAGCAGTGGGAATCCAGTCATCACCTCTTATGATATGGGAAATTCCCATGGCTGCGTCATCTACGACAACTGCAAGATGGTAAGTAGGAAATCCGTCACTTTTAAGTAATATGAGATCCTGCTGGCTGCTGTTTTCAAAGACTATATCACCTTTCAGAAGGTCTTTTACTACTGTCTGTCCGTCGAGAGGCACTTTAAGTCTTATTACATGAGGTTCTTCTTTTGATACTGCCCCTTCCGGCAGATTACGACAGTGTCTGTCATAGCCGTTTGTTTCTTTTCTTACCTGTTCCAGCCTTTCCGATGAACAATTACATCTGTAGGCATGGCCTGTTTCTACCAGTTTTTCTGCAGCCTTTCTGTAAAGATGAAGCCTTTCCGATTGAGTATAAGGGCCGACAGGCCCCCCTGCATCAGGACCTTCATCCCACGTAAGATTAAGCCATCTGAGACTGTTCATTATTACATCTACTGTTTCAGGCTGATAACGGTTTCTGTCAGTATCTTCAATTCTGAGTATGAATTTCCCTTTATGCTTTTTTGCAAAAAGCCAGTTGAATACAACTGTCCGTATATTGCCTATGTGAGGTTCTCCTGTAGGGCTGGGAGCAAAGCGAACTCGAACTTCTTTTATGTCATTCATAATAATCCTCCAGATAAAAGTATTTATAGTTTATTTTGTAATGCGTAATGCGTAACGCGTGACGGGAGGAACACCTTCCCATACTTCGTTATGACCGACCCGGTCATACCTGTTGTTATAAAAATAACTATAACGTATTTTATATGTTAAGGGAAGAAAAATCAAGGTTTTTTATTGAAATGAGATTTATTATGATCGGCCATATAGAATTCACGCGTCACCTGTCACGCATTACGCGTCACGATTTTACATTTTTTTATATTCATCCTTTATGGATCTCATTATTTTTACTTCTATCTCTTCAAATTCAGGGGTTGTTTTTATGTCCTGACTTCTTGGTCTTTTGAATGGAACTTCTATTATTTCTTTAACATGGGTCGGTCTGGCAGAAAATACTATAACTCTATCGGCAAGATATATGGATTCTTCTATGTCGTGAGTTACAAACATTACAGTGCATTTACCTTTATGACATACCTCCAGGAGCAGTTCCTGCATTTGAACCCTTGTCTGTGCATCAAGAGCACCGAATGGTTCATCCATAAGGAGTATACTGGGCCCGCTTGCAATGGTTCTTGCTATGGCAACTCTCTGTTGCATACCTCCTGATAGAGAGCCGGGGAAGACATTTATGAATTTTTCAAGGCCTACGTCTGTAAGATGTTCCATTACTTTTGCTTTTATTTCATCTTCTCTTTTTCTGAATGAAGGCCACAGGGCATAAAATAAGGAATAAACCGGTTTATGTCTGGATATGAGAAAAGGCATTAATCTGTCTGCAATATGAAGTGGTAATGCTACATTTTCTCCGACTGTAAGCCAGGGGAAAGATGTGTATTTTTGAAATACCATTCCTCTGTCCTGTCCCGGCCCTGTGACAGGTTTACAATCCAGTGTTATTGTCCCTGATACAGGCCTGTCAAGGCCTGCCACTATACGTAAAAAAGTGCTTTTCCCGCATCCTGACGGTCCTACAAGCGTGAGAAACTCACCGTCATACATATCCAGGCTCAGGTTTTCCATTGCTCTGACCTCTTCTCCCGAATAGGTAATAAATCTCTGACACAGGCTGTTTACCTGCAATTTTATTTTTTTCTCTTCTTTATAACCGCAGAATGTACATGGATATGTATCTATTTTCTCTCCGCATTTCTGACAGATTTTATGTGAATTTTCAGTTGTATTATTCATGATGTCTCCTTTTTATAGAGTGATGCGTGGTAATCGTAACGCGTAATGCGTGACGGGTGGTTCGTGATGCGTGTTTTCACCGGTACCGGGCGATTGCAGATGGTCACACCTGCTTTTCACCCTTCACTCTTCACCCTTCACTATCTTTCCGTCCTTTTCCATGGAAACAGCCATCTGTATAAAAGCTCAAAAAGACTGTTAGTTATTATACCTATAATGCCTATAATTATTATACTTACAAAGACTCTGCCTGTCTGAGAATATCTCTGAGCTATTGAAATAGTGTATCCGATACCTTTTCCTGCACCTACCAGTTCGGCAGCTATTAAATAAGTCCATGCTGCACCTATCATAGCTTTGGAACTGTCAACTACCCCCGGCATAATTGCAGGATAAATAACCAGTGTCAGAACTTCCAGTTTATTTGCACCGAGTGTATAGGATGTTTCAAGGAGTTCTTTCTGAACATTTGATACATGATCCATTATAAGAACAAGAAGGTAAAAGAATACTCCTATAAATATCAAAATACTCGGAACGCTTTCTATTGTCGGTGCCCATATGATTGCAAGGGGAATAAATGCTGTAGGAGGCATATATCTTACAAATGCAAACAACGGTTCGAAGAGTGCCTCTATCTGTTTGAAGCTTCCCATTAATATGCCGAGCGGTACTGCCAGTGCTACTGCAACACCGAAACCCCACATGATCCTTACAATACTGATCCATAGATTTATATAAAAATCTTTTTCCGGTTTTTCCGTATATCTTTTTGTAAGCATTTCAAATCCTTCTGATATTACTTCAGACGGAGCAGGCAGAAAGTTTCGATTAATCAGACCTGGCTCCATTTGTCCGTTCATCCCTTCATGGCTGCCTGCATAGGACACAAAACACCATATTACTATAATGAATATAAACGTCATGAGAGAAAGAGAGTAATAATTGAGAGATTTAATATTTTTATGAAATTCCATACCGGGAATTACAGAAGCTATGCCGAACAGTATAATACAGGTCAATATATAGATAATCAGATAGCCTGTTAAAGAAATAAGAGATGATATTATACCAAGATTATTTCTCAGAACAGAACCGAGCCATATTATGATGAAACCGGACAGGTAAATAAGGAGGCAACTGAAGGAATATATCACAAAATCTTTAATTCCATAGCCTCTTAGCAAAAAATATGCAGCTGTTATTGCCAGGATTACTCCTGTAATGGCCAGTAGCAGGTAAATTAATATTGTCATATATATATTCCTTTCTGTGTATCTGTTTTTTACATATCACAGATAACGTTCTTTATTTCTTATTTTTCTCAATTTCTTTTATCCAGTGTTTTACATCAGATGATTCCGGAGAAGTGGGCGCAATATCCAGATATTTTCTGAAATCGGCCAGTGCTTCATCATCTTTCCCTTTATTGTACCAGGCTATACCTCTTATATAGTACGCCTCCGGTTGAGATGGATCCTGATTAATTGCTCTGGTCGAATGTTCAATGGCTTTATCATAATGTTCTTTTTTTAAATATATTCCTGCCAGTGCCGTATTTGCTTTTACATGATTAAAATCTATTGCTATAACCTGTTTAAATTGGATTTCTCCATTATCATAATCACCTGTTTCGTAATAAACCATAGCTTTCCCGAAATAGGCTTCAGTTTCACCGGGGTTCTTACTCAATACTTCGTCAAATGAAGATAAAGCTTCTTTGTATTTTTTTTGATATAAAAAATTTTTCCCTTCATCCAGTAAAGCTGATATTATAGAGTTTTTTTCATTGTTTTTTAAATTTAATTTTCCAATCCAGTCAGCTGCAACTGAAGCACTGCGGGTACCACTGAATTTTTCCATACAATAGTTAAAACTGGATATAGCTTTCTCTTTATTACCTTTTTTGTAACAGGCTTCTCCGAGATAGAGATAAGCATCGGATATGTTTTTATTTAATGCAATTACTTTTTCCAGGCCTGATATGGCAGGAGGGATATTGTTACTGGCTATAAATGCTTTTGCCATTCCTATTTTATAATAGAGATTTGTTTCATCAAGCTTTACAGCTTTCGACATTGCTTCAATAGCTTCATTTTTTTGATTTTTATTCAGATAAATAACACCTAAATTATAATAGACTCTGCCTTCCTTTGGATTTGATTTCAGTATTTCCTGAAATATATTCAGAGCCTCTTCGTAATTTTCTGAAGATATAAATTTTTCTCCTTCTGTAATACTCTTCTCTATTTTATATTTATTAAAAGCATCTGAAGAAAATTTAAATACCATCAGTCCCAGTACCAGTATTATACATGTAAAGATAATAGATTTTATTGTATTTGTTTCTTCAATTTTATTTTTTTTCTCTTCTTCTTCCTGTCTCCAGCTTTTTAGAAATTCATGATCTATCATTTCTATACTGGCCCTTGCGTCATCTCGAAAGTCATCATCTTTTTTTACTATATTAAAGAGTGGCTCCAGGGCTTTTTTATCTCCAATATGGCCCAGGGCAATTATAGAACGCCATTTTATATCTGAAGAAGGATCATTGAGCATTTCTATTATTAAATCGACTGATTCTGCTACCCTGAATTCTCCGAGAACTCTGATAATATGTGATTTTACTTCGCTGTGTTTTTCAAGATTTAATCTGTCACATAAAGCTCCTGTAATACTTTTATCCTTAAATTTTTCCAGAGCCAGTAATGCGTCTTTTCTGATCTTCCAGTCTTCATCATTTTTAAATGTATTTATAAGAGGTTGAATAACCTGATCAGTATTCATCTCTCCGAGAGATTTAATGGCAAGTTTTTTTAATTCCTGATTTTGTACACTGAGCTGCATAATGAGTATTTCTAACTGCTTCATGTGTTTTGCGTTACCGATAACTATATCTATCCTGCCTGTGAGAGCATCCTGAAATTCTTTTATACTGGAAAATCTGTCTTCCGGCTTCGTACTCAGTGCTTTCATTACTATATTATTTGTTTTTTCAGAAACTTTATTGTTTATGTCTTTAAGAGGTTTAAAATCAAAGGGTACAGGTTTTTTTCCTGTAAGCAAATGATGCATTGTTGCTCCGAGCGCGTATATGTCACTTCTTATTTCAGCTTTCCCCTGATATTGTTCTAAAGGTGCATAACCGAGTGTTCCTATTATTGTATTGCTTGTATAATAGTCGGGATCTATGGAACGGGCAATGCCGAAATCTACAAGTTTTATAGTTTTATCACCGGTGAGTGCCATAATATTGGAAGGTTTAAGATCTCTGTATATAATGGGAGGTGATTGATTGTGGAGATAATCCATAACCTCGCAGATTTGAATAATCCATGGTATGACTCTGTCTTCAGGCAGTGCAGGATCACCGTCACTGCACAGTATGGTATTAAGATCCTGCCCTTCTATAAAGTCCATAACAAGATAATATTTATTTTCTACTGTAAAATAATCTATGACTCTTGGTAAATATTTATGATGTAAATTTGCGAGAATACTGGCTTCTCTTTCAAATCTCTTTATGTCTTCCTGTCTTTCTCCGGGAGACATAGAGAGTTTTATCAATTCTTTTATGGCTATTATCTTATGGAGACGCAGATCATGACCTTTATAAACTGCCCCCATGCCACCTGACTTGATCAGTTCTTCAATACGATATCTTTCAATAATTACATGATTGGATGTTAATGGTTCTACCGGGTCAAAGTCGGAAGGATCAATCATAAGGCTTGAGCCGCAGCCGTTACAAAATTTTGCTTCTTCTTTATTCTCTTCTCCGCATCTGGCACAGATAGATGGCATAAGTTCATTTATTTCCTTCCAGCTCTATTAACCATTCCTTTATCTGTTTTGCGATTTTATCTTCACTGTCAGGGCAAATGTCCAGATATTTTTTAAAATCAGCAATTGCTTCTGCACGCTTCCCTGTCTCAGCCCAGGCAATCCCCCTGAAATAATATCCTCCGTATCTATTGGGATCTGCTGTCAATCCTCTTGTTGCAAATTCAATTGTTTTTTCCGGATTATTTTCTTTTAGATACATACCTGCCATAGCTATACAGGCTCCGGGATGGTTGTAATTGGTCTGAAGAATCCTGTTAAATTCTTCTTTTGCTTTGGTCAGATCATTTTTGTTATAATATGCCATACCCTTTCCAAAATGTGCTTCAAGTTCACCGGGATTTTCTAATAAAACTTCATCGTATTTCTGAATTGCTTTATCATAATTTTCTTCATTGTATAAATAATTGTTGGCCTCTTCCAGTTTATCGGAGCCAGGTGTTGTGGGAGTTACAGGTGTCTCAGGTGTATTTATCATGGATATATATTTGTTTGCTTCAATAGCAAAAGAAGTTTTGGGGAAATTATTGATACAAAAGGTAAAATACTCTTTTGCTTTTTCCTTTTTACCGGCATTAAAACAGGCTTCTCCCAGATATAGATAGGCTTCCCCGGAATCTTTTTTTACGTTGATTACACGTTCCAGTTCACTTATGGCCCTGTCATACATTTCCTTGTTTATAAGAGCTTTTCCCAGTCCGATTCTGTAATCAAGGTTTTTCCCATCATATTTTACTGCTTCTTCCATAGCCTTAAGGGCTTCATCATGTTTATCCATTTTATTACAGGCCATACCGAGCCAGTAATGACCTCTCGGATCCCTGTCGTTCAGTTTTATTATTTCTTTAAATGTGTCATAAGCATTTTTACTATCCTCTTTATCGAGATATTCTTTACCTTTAATCAGATTTGCCTTTATTTTATTTTCTCTTATATAAGGAGGGATAAATTTCATTGATACAATTACTATAACTATCACTATAAATATTGACACCCCAGTTAGCAGGTTTTTATTTCGCAACGTAATTATTTTCTGCCTTTCTTCGGCTTCTTCCCACGGGTTAAGAAACTTGCTGTCTATTTTATTTATAGCTGCACGAACATCATCACGAAATATGAAATTTTTATTTTTGTAAAGATCAAATAAAGGATTGAGCGCTTTTTTGTCTCCTATATTTCCCAGACCGGCAATTGCTCCCAGTTGAACATCGGCAAACTGGTCGTTCAGAGCTCCGATGAGTATATCAATACTTTCTCTCGCTTTAAATTCACCCAGTACCTCTGTCATAGATGCCTTTACATCGGGATGTTCTTCTATTTTGAAGGCATCGCATATGGCTTTTATTACAATATCTTTATCTTCTTTGAAATTTTTCAGCGCTATTACTATTTCTTTTTTTACAGCACCATCAGTTTCTTCTTTTAATTTATTTATAAGATGGCCGAGTATATTATCATCATCTATCTCAGCAAGAGATTTTACGGCAGATTTTCTGAGTTCTACATCAGGCTGACTGAGGTGGGCTATAAATGTATCTATAGCATCTTTTTGAGCACTACCACCTTTAAGTTTTGCACCGCACATAAGAAGTTCATTATATATCTCTCTTATATTTTGCTGTCTGTCTTCAGGTGATAGTTCAAGAGCTTTCATGATAATATTATTCAGGACTTTTGAAATATCTGGATTAAGTTCTTTCACCGGTTTTATCTGAGGAGGCACAGGCACCACGCCTGTAAGCAAATAATACATAGTCGCTCCGAGTGAGTACACATCACATCTCACATCTACCTGACCTTCTTCCACTTCAGGAGCATTATAACCTCTTGTTTCCAGTTTTATCATATTATCTGTTTTCAGATTATGAGCAAGTCCGAAATCTACCAGTTTTATAGAACCATCCAGTTCATTTATCATAATATTTGAAGGCTTAAGATCTCTGAATATAAATTTATCGTAATGATTATGTAAATAATCCAGTAAATCACATACTTCCAGCATCCATGTTATTACTCTGTCAGGAGGGAAAGAAAACGTTCCTTCTTTTATAAAGGCATTATTCAAATCATAGCCATAGATATATTCCATGATAAGATATGAACGTTCATCTGTACCGAAATATTCCAGTATTTTCGGTAATTTTTTATGGCGAATTTCATATATGATTTTTGCTTCTTTTTCGAATTGTCTCTTTGCATCTCTTTTTTCTCTCACTGTTTTATGGAAATTAAACACTTCTTTTACGCAGCACATTTTATTAAGTGATTTATCATGAGCTTTATATACAGCTCCTCTGGAATCCGATTTAATACATTCATCTATAATATATCTCTGTTGAAGTATGTCACCGTTTCTTAACATTTCCATATTATCCATAATAACATCATCCTATAATTTTTTTTAATAACTTCTACAAAAATCTTTTTAAATCCTTTTTTTATTTAATTTAAAAGGTTTTTATTTACAGGAGAAGAAGATTTATAATATAGATAATTATGTTCGTAATGCGTCACGCGTCACGCGTCACGCGTCACGATTATAAGGGCGGTGTTATTTATGCCAGATAAAAATCTGATATGTTACGATGCATGTAAACGTGTTAATATGGAACAGGATAATTTTACCGGAGAGATGCCTTATATAGTTGAGGAACTTATTAAGACATTAAAAGAGCCTGATTCTCCCGACCATGTCGGTTATGCCATGATTCCTTCCACCCAGTCTATAATTGACATTATTAAAATACTTGATACTATAATTTATCCGGGATATTTCGGCCATCAGGAACTTTACTGGAATAATCTGTCTTATTATCTCGGTAATCAGATAAGCAAACTTTATAGTCTCCTCTCCATACAGATAGCCAGATCTCTTATGCATGAATGTGCTGCAATAAAAGAACATTCATGTAAAGAATGTGATCTGGTGGCAAGACAGGAAACAGCTAAATTTATAAAGAAATTGCCGGAACTCAGAAGAATACTTGCTTTTGATGTAGAAGCAACATATACGGGAGATCCTGCAGCTAAAAGTAAAGAAGAAATTATATTCTGTTATCCGGGGTTAAAAGCCATAACAATTTATAGAATTGCCCACGAATTATTGCTTCAAAAAATACCTATGATACCAAGAATAATGACGGAATATGCCCATAGTATTACAGGAGCTGATATACATCCCGGTGCAAATATTGGGAATTATTTCTTTATAGATCATGCTACAGGTGTTGTTATAGGTGAAACTACTGACATAGGGAAAAATGTACGTATATATCAGAGTGTAACGCTGGGAGCGTTGAGTTTCCCGAAAGATGGAGACGGTAATATTATCAGAAATATAAAAAGGCATCCTACTATAGAAGATGATGTTATTATATATTCAAATGCCACCATACTGGGAGGAAAAACCGTTATAGGTAAAGGTTCTGTTATAGGTGGTAATGTGTGGATTACGTCGTCTGTTCCTCCTTATACAAAGGTTCTTCTGGAAACTCCAAAGCAGAAAATTATACCAATGGAAGGAAAGAGTTAATCAGGAAGGATGAAAAATAAAGGACGTAATCTATTACTCACTTTTGACTTTTAATAATCGTCCAGCCCTGTTGCAATAACTGTAATACTTATTTCATCTTCCATAGATTCATCGAGGGCTGTTCCGAAAATAACAGCAGATGCCTGTGGATCAACGGAATTGGATATTATTTCCGAAGCTATACGTATTTCTTCCAGGGTCAGAGCCTCTCCGCCTGTTATATTGAATAAAACCCTTTTGGCATTACTTATCTGGGCATCTAAAAAAGGGCTGGATATTGCCATTAATGCAGCATTCTGTGCCTTGTTATCGCCTGTTGCTTCACCGATACCTATAAGTGCGGAACCGGCGTTACTCATAATTGTTTTTATGTCTGCAAAGTCTACATTTATCTCGCCGGGAAAAATGATTAAATCTGTAATTCCCTGTATAGCCTGACGCAGAACATCATCTGCTTTTGCCATAGCTTCTTTAAAGGTAACCTTTGCTTTGGAAATTTCGACAAGTTTCTGGTTTGGAACTGTTATGAGCGTATCCACATAGCTTCTCAGATTGTCTGTTCCCATGTCTGCTATTTTCATCTTACGGGAAAGTTCGAATTTGAATGGTTTTGTAACAACACCGACTGTCAATATATCCATGGATTTAGCTATATCAGCCACTACAGGAGATGCACCTGTACCTGTTCCGCCTCCCATACCGGCAATGATAAATACCATATCTGCCCCTTCTACAAGATGTTCAATGTCTTTTTTATTTTCTTCTGCTGCTTTTTCTCCCAGGTCAGGATTGGAACCTGTTCCAAGTCCGTTTGTAAGTTTTACACCCATCTGCAATTTTATATCGGCTTTACAGATGTTCAGACTCTGTATATCAGTATTTAAAGCTATAAAGTTAACACCCTGTACACCCATGTCTATCATTCTGGTAATAGTATTGCACCCACCTCCGCCGACACCTATTACTCTTATGTCTGCTCCCTGGTTAAAATCATTGAAATCCAGCATATTCAAATTCCCTTCTGAAACTATGTAATTTTATAGTAGTCTTTTAAGCTATTTTACCTTGACCCCAACTATTCACTATGATAATATAAAAAATGATCTATGTCAAAGAAAAAAATGACCTGGTAACATTTTTATAGTTAATTTTATATATAAATATGAAACGTTAGATAATCCAGATTATAAAACAGACTGGAAAGGTAAAGAAGGAGGGGGCAATATATGAGTCTTTTATTGAAGATAATAAAATTTTTTGTGGACAATCCAGTTCCTCAGGAACAGGCCTATACTGGCCCTGTCAATTTCCCTAAATGTCCGACATGTGATATTAACCTGATAGAAAGGAGTCTCTTAAACTGTTCTTTCTTTGTCTGTGATGAATGCAGCGGAATCTGGGTAAACAGTGATACATTTCCGCTTTTACTCAAAAAAGAAGAAGAAGATCTGGAAGGATTGTTTGCCTATACAGAACAAAATCTGACTATTAAAAATAAATTTATGTCCCCCAGGGATTTGAGACCATGTCCTGTTTGCTCAAATATGATGATGAATATTCAGTTTGATGCTTCGTCAGGAATATGGATAGATCACTGCTGTTTTAATCATGGAATCTGGCTTGATGCGGGAGAGATAAATCTTATACTTCAGTACAGAAAAATGCTTAAAGAATATGGAGGAAAAATACCGGGTCAGGTTATTGGTATTTCAGAAGAATTCAAGAAAGAGATGGAAGGAAATGTAGGAGGATTCAATGTGTCGGCTAACCCTCATCAGCCCTATCATCATTATTAGATTGATAATTTAAAATAGAAATTGAGGCTTTTTATGATTTATAAAGGAACAGTTGTGGAATTTAAAAAGGATAATAAGAGTTCTGTTGCCTTATGTCTTGAATGTAAGGCAGATAAAGTCAGATTATTATGTGAAAATAAAGAGATTTCTTTGTCGAAAGATAAGGTATTCTTTCCTTCTGAATATACCCTTGATACAAAATTATCAAGAGAAGAAATTGTAAGATTATTAAAAGAAATAAATGAAGAAAGGGATAACTTGAAATCTGCCATACCTCTTAAGGATATCTGGGAATTACTCAGTGAAGAAGGAGGTTCTTACAGTGTTGAAGAACTGGCTGAATTGAATTTTGGGAAAAATTTCACTTCAAATCAAATATCCGGTGTATTCAGGGCTTTACAGGAAGATATTATCTTTTTTAAGGCAAAAAAGTCTTCTTTTTATCCTAATTCTTCCGAACATGTTGAACAGATCATTCAAATGATTCAGGCAGAGAAAGAAAAAGAAGAAAGAACCAGAAAAATAGTAGAGTGGCTTAAAAAAGTATGGAAAGGAGTCAGCCCTGTTGAGACCGATAGTGAAATAGAAGCCTATATATCAAAATTAAAACATGTGGCTCTCCATAAACTGGAAAGCAGGCATCATAAATCAGTATCGGAACTTCTGCAAAAAGCAGATATATCAGGACAGAATATACATTTCAGATTGCTTGTAAAAGCCGGTATATGGGATGAAGATGAATGCCTTGAAATGCATCAGCATCAGATACCGATAACTTTTCATCGGGATATAGTGGCTGAAGCCATGAATATCGTTAAATCTACAGAATTTGATGTTAATTCCAGGGTGAATTTATGTGACCTTTATTCCTTTACTGTAGACAGTAACACCACTGAAGATATGGATGATGCCCTGAGTATAGAGAAAACTTCTGACGGTTATAGAATTGGTATACATATAACAGATGTTTCCTATTATATAGCACCGGATACAGCTCTTGACCGGGAAGCAAAAGAAAGATGTACCTCTGTTTATCTTCCTGAAAACAAAATTAATATGTTCCCTCAAGAACTTGCCAACAATCTTTTCAGCCTCCGAAAAGATGAATTGCGACCTGCTGTCTCTGTTATTATAGATACTGACAGCAGGTATAATATGAAGAATTATGATATAAAGGAAACCTTTATAAAGGTAAAGGATCGTTTTACTTATGATGAAGTAGATGAATTAATCGGTCATGAAGCAGATTTTAAAATACTTTATAATATAAGTGAAAAGATGAGGGAAAAAAGGAAGGCAGGAGGAGCAAAGCTTTTTTATACGCCTGAACTGGAAATCACGGTAGATGAAAATAAAGAAATTACTATGGAAATATATGACAGAGAAACACCTTCTCATAAGCTGGTTTCCGAGTTAATGATAGCTGCCAATGATATAACTGCCAGTTTCTGCAAAGCAAACTCTATTCCCATTATTTACCGCAGTCAGCCCCCCCTGGATGATAGCTGTGTACTTTCAGATACATATGATCCTGTTAATTTTTATCAGCAGAGAAAATATTTCAAAAAATCCGAAGCAGGCATTGTACCGCTCTACCATTACGGACTCGGCGTAGACTGTTATACACAGATGACATCTCCTATAAGAAGATATAATGATCTTATTATACACAGGCAGATAAAAAGTTTTCTTAACAAAAAACCTTATTTTTATACAAACAGGGAACTGGAAGAAATTATAATGTGTTCTGAACAGATACTTGATACTGTAAATATGATTACAAGAAACAGAAAGAGATACTGGTTACTCAAGTATTTGAAGAACATGATTGGTTCGTCCGTTAATGCTATTGTATTACAGAATCTCTCCGACAGGATAATATTTATTCTTAAAGGCTATTTCCTGGAAATGAACTGCACGAATTCTACAAGTTACGAAAAAAAATATTCTCCCGGAGATTTAATAACGGTGAGAATTGAAACAGTCATTCCGAGGGAAGATATTATAAAAGTGTCTGTAGTGGATGAGGTTGAATCGTGAAAAAGTGAGTAGTGAAAAGTAGGGGCGACCCCCTGTGGTCGCCCTGTATTGGTGAAACGACACATCAAGCATTACGAACCACCTGTCACGCGTCACTATGCCGGTCAGAGTATTTCGCCGAAATTTATAGTTGACTGAATTACTATAGTATTATATAATAATATGCTATATAAATTAAAATAATACCTGATGAAAAGTGTACCTGTGCAGGGTAATGAGTTACTTCACTCACTACTCACCACTTACCACTCATTAATCAGCTCCGGGAGTGAAAAATTTGTTTCAATTATCCAAAAAAACCTGTTATGGT
>JBEHWP010000064.1:0-14352 GCA_040217665.1 Vulcanimicrobiota bacterium | reverse complement strand
GAAGTCTTTTCCTGTTCTCTATTATAATCATTATGATCTATAAGCGTTACAGAACGATTGAAGCCAGACTCTCTCTGCCCGTTCGGACTATACATTGTATGAGCAGATGTTTCAGAATTCGGGTCACTTAATTTGTATTGTTCCAAAAATTATTATCCTCTCGTTATAATAATTGGTTAAACATAAAATATATACTCTCGTGACGCGTAACGCGTTACGGGAGGAAGACTTTTATTTCACGCTTATGGTCAGGTCAATAACTTACCCGTAAGAAATCAGCAATTATTACTGATGAATAATTATATCACATATTTTGAAAATATAGAATATGAAGAGGTGTTTTTCTGTATTTATGATTGTGTCTTTTTATGACAGGTAGATTCTCTTTTCACTACTTAGAGCCTATCAGAAAAGTTATCAAATGCCTTCCAGGGGTGAGGCTCTTCCGAAAAATCTATAATCCTCTTACAAAACAACCTGTTCTTATAGCCTGTTATTATAATGCATTTATTTACTTTACAGCTCACTGTTAATACGGTATATCTTTTTCTCCAGATCCTCACTCCTGGAAGGGTTTTAAATAAATATTACTTTTCGGATAGGCTCTTATTACCTGTAATTTTTTCTATTTCTTCTTTTATATCAAGTAATTCTACTCTTTCCCGGTCAGAAAAAATATCTTTTGTACCTTCTTCTATAAGACAGGCATGACTGTAAAGATCCTTATGGTATGATTTGTTTGAAGTCATCATAGCTATGTCTTTTATAATCTTCATAAGTCTCACTGAAACTGCCATGTCTGTTTTCCCGTACTGTCTTAACTGGGTAAAAGAAAGGTCCAGTATCTCTTTAAAACTTATTCTCCTGAGAGATACCAGCAGTTCCCCTGTAAGAGGATCTTTTATCTCCCACGGAGTAATATGCCTCTGTACCATACGAATGAGAATTCGTCCGAGATGATCTATACATGTTACTGCAGTGGTAGGATCATTTATGGCAGGTGATATGGCTTTAAGGGCAATATCTACCATCTGTCTTATGCCGAGGCTTATGTCCTGTTGAAAAGTCCTTACTGTACCTGTGTCAAAAGCAGAGATGCATATGTCTTTAATCTCTTCCGTTATTTTTTTCCGAGGTGATACGTAAATAAGAGGAGTTCCCTGAACGGTAAAATCACCTACAGTAATTTTACAGAAAATTTTTATCCCGTATTCCTTTGCTGCCCATGTCAGTCTTTCATCGTCAATTAATTGAATATAACCGGATTTATTGCTTAAAACAGATACAATGTCCTCAGAAGGTACCTGTGTATATTCATGGTTTTCTTCGGCTAGGACTTTGTCGGGGAAAACACTGTCTATTACAAGTTCTGTTTCCCTGGCAATATGTTCATATATATAATTTATCTGTATGTATTTCGACATATGATCTATAAAATATATTAAAAACCCCATACAAATGAGTGCCATTAATATGGCTGTTGAAACACTGAGCTGAGGTACAAATAAATCAGGTTCGCCATGGATTGTACGCAGTAAAAGCAGGCAATAGGTAAAGGTTCCTATGAATACACCGAGAACATTCTGACATGCTGTATCTTCCATAAAAGAAGTCAGAATTCTGGGAGAAAATTGTACAGATGATAAAGAAAGGGCCATGGCCAGCATGGAATAGACAATCGACGTGACAGTAATTATAGAACCTGCTATGGTGCCCAGCACTGTCTGTGCAGTTGCAGGTTCTCCTTCAAATCCGCATGGAAGCCATTTTGCCCATGATAAATTTATTAAATTATGTTGTTCCAGTGTTACAAGTATTATTTCCAGAATAACATAAAATGCTGCTATAACAAGGGGACGGAACAGCAAACCTGTACGTAGATCATATAGTAGTTGTTTTATTATAAATTTAATTCTCTGAAACATATGAAATTGTAATGCGTGATGAGTGATACGTGATGCGTGTCACTATCATTCACTTTTCACTCCTCTCATTCCTTGCATAAAATTCTTTAAATAACTTAAAAATCCTGTATGCATTTTTTAAGAGGATTTTTTTAAATTAGTCGAATTATTCAGAGTAAGTATATAATTTATATAACCTCGTAATACGTAAGTATGATGTACAGGGATTATCCGGCATGCATCACGCATCACGCATTACGAAATAATATCGGGGGTTGATGTTATTGAAAAGAATTGCTGTGATGACAAGTGGCGGTGATTGTCCCGGCATGAATGCTGCTATAAGATCGGTAGTGAGAACAGGTCTTACATATAATATTGAAGTATATGGTATAGAACATGGCTACAGCGGCCTCATAGAAGGAAAAATAGCGAAATTAACTACAGCCGATGTAGCCAATACCATTCAAAGAGGGGGAACCTTTCTTAAAAGTGCCAGATGTATGGAATTTAAAACAGAAGAAGGTCAGAAGAAAGCTGTTTCTTCACTTGCCAGACATGAAATTGACGGTCTTGTAGTTATAGGTGGCGACGGATCTTTAACAGGAGCCAATATCTTACATATGGATTATAATATAAACGTTATAGGACTTCCCGGTTCAATAGATAATGATATATACGGCACAGATATTTCCATAGGTGCAGATACGGCTCTTAATAATATAATAAACTGTATAGATATGATAAATGATACTGCAAGTTCTCATGACAGAACCTTTATTATTGAGGTTATGGGCAGGAATTCCGGTTATCTTGCAGTAAGATCTGCCATAGCTTCAGGGGCAGAAGCAGTCTTAATACCTGAGGTTCCCTATAATCTTGAAGATATTATTCAGATGATAAGAAAGAGATATGAAGAGGGTAAAACAAGGAGTATTATAATAGTTGCAGAAGGTGTGGGATCTGCCTATGATTTCGGCAAAGTACTGACCCTTATGGGTGGATTTGACACAAGGATTATGGTTCTGGGACATATTCAAAGAGGAGGGAGTCCGAGCGTATTTGATAGATTGCTTGCCACAAGAATGGCCTCAAAAGCCGTAGAAGCATTATTGGAAGGGAAATCCGGTTATATGACAGGTATGGAGGGCAATAATATTACCCTTGTGGACTTTAACACTGTTTTATCCAGTAAAAAGCCTCTTGATGAAACACTTCTGAAGCTTGCAGAAGCTTTAATCAGTTGATAGTCCTGAGTAATGAGTCGTGAGTGGTGAGTCGTGAGAAGTGAAAAGTGGAAGGTGAAAAGTGAAAGGTGAAAAGTGGAAAGTGCCCATTATTTGTCACGTAAACTACGCATAACGATTTAAATTAAGAAAGGGGGAGGTTTATGTCATTGAAAAAAGCTGTTTCTTATTGCCTTATAGAGGATTCCTTTGAATCAGGTAAGCTTGCCATGGAAGAAGTCAGAGAGAAACTTCATGGACATATTCCTGATTGTCTTTTTCTGTTTACAACTATAGGACATAACATACCGGAGATTATAAAAGGTATATATTCTGTAAGCCCTTCTATCCCTCTATGCGGATGTACAGGGTCAGGAGTAATTACCGGCTCAGGATGTGATGAAGCAAGCCGTTCAGTCGGTCTTATGGGTATTAAGAGTAACACTGTTAAATTTACTCCTTTTATTGTTACAGGTTTATCAAAAGATGTAGAAAAAATCGGGAGAAATATAGGAAATAAAGTTAAATCTTTGAGATTGAAAGAAGAAGATAAAAAGCTTTTGATTCTTTTACCTGACGGACTTTTTCTTTCTTCCGGCCCTTTTCTTCCTGCCATTAAAGATGAATTAGGCTACCATATTGATTGTGTTGGAGGCACGGCAGGTAACGATTATCATATCAGTTCTCTCACATATCAATTCTGTAATAATGAGATTTATAATGATTCCGTGGCAGGTGTAATAGTTACAGGAGATTTCAACTATGCTATAGAAGTAAGTCATGGTTCGAAACCAATAGGACTTCCAAAGACTATTACAAAAGCTGAGGGAAATATATTGTATGAGATTGATAATGAACCGGTTCTTGAATTCCTGAAAAAACACTGGGGAGAAAGACGTTTTTCTAATTTCGGACAGAATTTAAATCTTTTTGGCTTTGGTCAGTTGTTTGAAGGGAAAGGATATTCACAGGATATTATTATAAGAGCCATCCTTGGTTTTGAAGAAAACGGCATAAGATTAAAAACCCCTCTTGCCGAAGGAACCAGGATATATATGACCAGAAGGGACAGGGACATGGTAAAAGAAGAAACTCAAAAGATGGCAGAAAAACTTCTTTTGTCTCTAAATAAACCTGACGAAGCTGCTTATTTTTATTTTGATTGTTCAGGGAGAGCTTCTCATCTATACGGAGAAACGGAACCTGATGTGAATAATTTGCTTGAAGTCCTTGGAGATAAGGATATGATTGGTTTCTTTACATTTGGCGAATATGCTCCTGTAGGAGGAGAAAATTATTTCCATAATTATACAGGAGTAATTCTTGGAATTGAATAAAATGGAAGAATATCTGGAAGAAATAAAGAGATTAAAAGAAGAAAATAAAAAATATATTCACGAGATTGAAAATCTGACCTGTGAGATTACAAGGTTGGAAGCAACTGCTATAGAGGAAAGGGGTATGGCAAATACAAAACAGCGTGCTTTAAACCTCTTTCAACTTCTTTATCAAAAAATTATTTCTATAAAAGATAAGAAAAGTATTTTTTCTGTTACAGTTAAATTTCTTGCTGAAGAACTTGGCTATGACAGGGTTATTATATATAGAAAACGTGATGGTATATTTGTTGTTGTTGATTCTTACGGATACAGTGAAGAAGAAAAAAATTGTCTCTATGATCCCTTCTTTTCATCTGATGTTGAAAAGAAAAAAGGTATTGTCATTAACGGCATGAACAGAAAAGTCTATAATAAGATATCTTACGAAGATAAATTTCATGTCAGGTATTTTATTTGCGTTAATTTTCTCTATAATTCCGAAGGAAACTATATTCTTTTTGCAGGAAATAAAACAGAGGATACTATAAGATATCCCCGTCTTACACAGCTTGACCTGGAAATGTTGCAGACTCTGGGAAAACTTCTGGTAATTGCCATAGAAAATGCAGAATTATATACAGATCTGGAAAATATGGTAAATAAGCGAACAAAACAGCTGTCAATAGCAAATGAACAGCTGAGAAAAGCAAAGGAAACGGCAGAATCGGCAAATAAATTAAAAAGCGAATTCCTTGCCAATATGAGCCATGAAATACGTACTCCTCTTAACGGTATAATCTCTATGACAGGTCTTTTGCTGGATTGTAATCTCACACCTGAACAGCTTGATTGTGCCAGAACTATTTATAAAAGCGGTGAAATTCTTCTCACTGTTATCAATGATATCCTGGATTTTTCTAAAATTGAAGCAGATAAGCTGGAACTTGAGTTTATGGATTTTAATCTCAGGGAGATTCTTGAAGATACTATGGATATTCTTGCTCTGAGAGCCCATGAAAAAAATCTTGAAATAAATTGCCTTATAAGAAATAATGTGCCTGTATACCTCAGGGGAGATCCGGGAAGATTGCGACAGATACTTATTAATCTCATAACCAATGCCATTAAATTTACTGACAAAGGTGAAATAAAAATTGAGATTACGGAAGAAAGTGAAGAAAATTCTTCTGTTACCGTGAAGTTTTCTATAATCGATACAGGTTCAGGCATACCCGAACATCGAAGAGATCGTCTCTTTAAATCTTTTTCTCAGATAGATGCTTCTACAACCCGCAGATACGGAGGCACAGGGCTCGGACTTATTATTTCGAAAAAATTATCTGAAATGATGGGAGGCCATATTGGTTTTGAAAGCATTGAAGGAAAAGGCTCGGAATTCTGGTTTACAGTCGTTCTGGAAAAACAGGGAAAGGAAGAAACGATTTTTATACCTGAATGTATCAAAGGTAAACCTGTGCTTGTAGTAGATGATAATTCTACATCTCTTTCTGTTTTAAGAGAATATTTGACTTCATGGGGATTTATTGTTCAGGATGCTCGTTCCGCTATGGAATCCCTGGGAAAACTCTATCATGCTGTTTCCTGTGACGAACCTTTCGCTATATGTTTTATCGATGCCTGTATGCCGAAAATGGACGGTGAAAGTCTCGGAGAAAAAATAAAGAGCGATATGCTTTTATCGAAAACAAACCTTGTCCTGTTGAGCTCAGCTATTACAGCAGATATGGAATATTTAGCAAAAAAAGGATTCTCAAAATGCCTTATAAAACCTGTTAAAAGGGATTTACTTTATGAAGTAATTCTTTCTATGGCAGGCCAGAAAATTGCTGGTGAAGATAAATCTATAGAAAAACTTACAGGACCCAGGATAGAAGAAAAAGATAAAAAAAATATACGTATTCTTGTAGTGGATGATAATACAGTCAACCAGAAAGTAGTCCTTCGTATATTGAAAAGAACAGGTTATAATGCCTGTGTTGCAGGCAACGGGAGAGAAGCTATAAAAGCACTTCGTGAGATCGATTACAATATGATTTTAATGGATGTACAGATGCCGGAAATGGACGGTTTCGAAACTACCAGATTTATCCGGCAAATGCAATCTCCGGAAGAAAGAATTCCGATTATAGCCATGACTGCCCATGCAATGAAAGGCGATAGAGAACTCTGTATTGAAGCAGGTATGGATGACTATATATCGAAACCAATACAGATGCAGACCCTTATAGATATAATAGAAAAACATCTTGTTGCAAATGCCGTTAAGAAAAGAGAAGCTTATACCGGCAGACCTGTAATTGATAAAGATATTCTGGATCTGGAAAAACTTTTATACAGGGTTGATAATGACAGGGATTTTTGCAGAGAGATTCTTGAGGAATCTATGCATATTATCAGAGAAGAAAGAGAAAAATTAAAAGAAGCTTTTTATAGTGGAAACAGAAATGATTTAAGAGTCAGTGCCCATAATATAAAAGGAACATCTGCCAATATATGTGCACATTCTTTACACAGTCTGGCCTGTGAAATTGAAATAAGAGCAAAAGAATTTTCAATGTATGGGCCGGATCTTATAGAGAGGTTAACGGCAGAAATTCAAAGGCTTGCCGGTGTAGTAGAGAGTATTACAGTGAACAGTGAGCAGTGAACAGTGGTCGGTGGTCAGTAATTTATACATTTAACTGATAACTATACTTTCACAGATTTTAAAAATTGTAAAAAAATAATCTATTCAATTTTTAGGTTTTAGGTGTTGGGTGCTGGGTCAGGAAGATTAAAACACAGAACCTGGAACGCAGAACCTGTTTAACTATAAAGTCAGTAAAAACAAGGAAATTATGAAAAAATGCAAAAGTATAGTGTGTTCACTGAAAAAAAGGAGGTCTTATATGAAAAAGTGGGGGATTTTTTTCTTATTATGTTTTACCATGTTTCTCTTCTGTTCCTGTCAGAATCAGGAAGGAAATACATCAGATGGAGGGAAAACGGAAAAATTGAAAGTCGCTTTCGTCTATGTAGGTCCTATAGGAGACGGTGGATGGTCCTATACCCATGATAAAGGAAGGCAGGCCATGGAAAAAGAACTTCCTTTCGTGGAAACAACCTATATAGAGAATGTGCCGGAAAATGCTGATGCTGAAAGGGTTTTTACGGAATTGTGCGAAAAGGGCTATAAGCTTATCTTCGGTACAACCCATTATATGGGTGTAATACAGAGAGTTGCAGCCAAATATCCTGATGTAGTATTTGAAGAGTGCACAGGTTATGAAACATCGAAAAATATAGGCATATATTTCGGAAAAATAGAACAGGCCAGGTATCTTACCGGTCTTATGGCAGGTAAAATGACTAAAACCAATAAAATAGGCTATGTGGCAGCCCATACTATACCGGAAGTCATAAGAGGTCTCAATGCTTTCACCATTGGAGTAAGAAAGGCAAACCCGAAAGCAACTGTTCATGTAGTATGGACTCATACCTGGTATGATCCTGCAAAGGAGAGGGAAGGAGCAGAGAGCCTTGTAGATATAGGTGTGGATATAATAGCACAACATCAGGATTCATCTGCAGCACAGCAGGTGGCGGAATCGAGAGGTATTTATTCCATAGGCTATAATTCCGATATGGCATCTTTTGCACCGAAATCTCATCTTACTGCGCCTGTATGGAACTGGACTCCTTTTTATACAAAAACAGTAAAGGAAGTTTATGAAGGCAAATGGCAAACCTTTTCATACTGGGGAGATATGAAAGATGGTACAGTAGGACTGGCACCATTCGGGCCTATGGTTCCTGAAGATATAAAAACACTTGTAGAAAAAGAAAAACAGGCTTTTATTGATGACAAACTGGATGTTTTTTCCGGCCCCATAAAGGATCAGCAGGGAAAGGTAAGAATTCCGAAGGACAAAAGCCTTACCTGTACAGATAAAGAGCTTGTTGAAATGGAATGGCTTGTAGAAGGTGTTGCAGGAGAATTGCCGGGAAAACAGTGAAGAGTGAAAAGTGAAATTGTGAAATTTATCCGTCACGCGTGACGGGTAAGCGTCACGATTGTCAGTGATCCAGCGCTTTTCTTATAGCCTGCGAAATATCCTTCAGCGTGAAAGGTTTCATTATAAGTTGTTTTATGCCTGCAACTTCTGCTTTCTCTGAATTTATAGATTCACTGAAACCTGTACATATAATAACAGCTATGTCAGGCCTGATATTCATAATCTTTTCTGCCAGTTCTATACCTGTCATAACAGGCATTGTCTGATCTGTTATTATTATATCGAAACTGTCCGGATTTTTCCGGAAGATTTCTATAGCATCTATACTGCTTGATGTAGAAATCACTTTATATCCCAGGCGTTCAAGCATTTTTACGGAAAAATCAACAAGGTTTTTTTCGTCATCAACAAAAAGAATCCTTTCATTACCTCCCTGTATAGGTAATAAGTAGTTTCTTTCTTCCTTCCTGTCATAACTATCTATCAGAGGAAGATATACATGAAATACTGTACCTCTATCCGGTTCACTGTATACGGTAATTTCACCGCCATGGCTCTTTACTATGCCATGGACTACAGAAAGTCCCATACCTGTACCTTCTCCTGATTTTTTAGTAGTAAAATAAGGATCAAATATTCTTTCAATAACAGAATGGTTCATGCCATGACCTGTATCACTTACGGAAAGTTTTGTATAATATCCGGGAGATAATATGTTGTATTGTTTTGACGTTGCCTTATCTATTTCAATATTTTCCAGTGTTATTCCGAGAATTCCTCCTTTTTCTCTCATGGCATGGGCAGCATTTGTAGAGAGATTCATTAAAATTTGATGCATCTGTGTCATATCTGCCATAATTATAGAGTTTTTACCTTTTATATCCTGTTTTATTTCAATAGTTGCAGGTAATGACGGCCTGAGCAGTTTAATGGCTTCTTTTATAACAAGAGAAATATTCAGAGGTTTTCTTTCCTGTTCGCTCTGGCGGCAGAAGGAAAGGATCTGCCTTACAAGATCCTGTGCCCTGGAACATGCTTTTAATATCTGGTTCATATTTTCTATAGCCGTATCCTGCCCGGACAGGTCATCTACAGTCAGTTCCGTATAGCCCTGTATTATGCCAAGGATATTGTTGAAATCATGGGCAATCCCTCCTGCAAGGGTTCCAATGGCTTCCATCTTTTGAGCCTGTCTGATCTGCTGTTCCAGCTTCTTTTTTTCTTCTTCCGACTTTTTACGGTTCAGAACATTTATAAATATTTCACTTACAACTTTTATAAGAGTTATATCTTCATTTTTCCAGACTTTTTCCTTTTTTACTGCACTGAAGCCGAACATGCCGAGCAAAGATTTATTTAATATAAGTGGGAATACCAGTAATGATTTAATATGAAGTGACTGCCAGAGATTTTTTTCAGCTTCTGCTTCAGGCGGAAGTTCGGAGATGTTAAAAACATTAAGATATTCCAGATTTTTTAATTTATCTGTTGACCAGTAAAAAGGTTCTAAAGAAATATTGATAAGTTTGTTTAAACTTGCTGTAATGCCAGGGCTGCACCATTCATAACCATAATTAATAGTTTTTACGTCACCGGAAAAGACATATATATAACTTCTGTCAACTCCCAGAAATTCCCCTGCAGACTTCAGGGATTCATCTATCCCTTTATTAATATCAACGGATTCAACATTTATAAAATTACCTGATATAGCGGAAACCAGTTCCTCCATAGAAATCCTGTAATGAAGGGAATGTACCAGTTTTTTTAGTTCACCTGTTCTCTCTTCGATTATTTCTTCCTGTGTTTCATAGAGAATGGAATTTCTCATAATAAGTGCCACAATAGGGGAGAGAGAGTTCATAACACGCATGATTTCAGATGTCCTGTATGAGTCAAGAAAGTCCAGAATCAATAAAAGACCGGTTCTGGCATTTCCAATCTTCAGAGGCACAGCAAGAGAGAGTCCGAAACCCATAGAATTGAGAATATTTCCAATATGAGATGGCATTTCTTCCGGTTTCCATATTTCTGTCTTATTCATGGTATGACAGAAGAGAGCCAGTTCCTGAATTTCAGGACTTTCAGATAGATATTGCCATCTGGCAGGACATATATTGATGACTCTGTGCCCATGTTCTCTCTTACATTGAAGGAGAATTACGACTCTTCCGCCGACAAGTTCTCTTATCTGTTCAGTAAGATATTTTCCGAGTTCGCCGGGGTTTTCAGCGTAACTTAAAATATTTTCAAGTATATTAAAAATCATTAATTGAAGTGCTTTCATACGGTCAAATTCTCTATTGCTTTCTCTATTTCCTTCCGTATATTTTCTGTAGAAACTGCTAAGACCTGCCATTTAAGGCCCGTATAATCAGAAATTTTATTCAGATTATCTACGGGGATTTCCGCGAAACCTGTATGGAGATAAAGTAAATAACTGTGCATTTCTTTCATGAAGGTTTTTGCTATATCACCTTTAAGACCAAGATGTTTTTCAAATATTTCTTTCCATCTTACAAGCCATTCATTCATTAAAAAAAATACCCTCTCTTTTCTGAGCTCTCTGTATTTTTCTCTGCCGATGAGTATTTCACAGCAATTTACACATTCTACCCTTGTTATATGTTCATTCAATCCAAAATCACTCATAGAGGGAGAACAATCTCCGTATAAAAGCAAAATTTTATTGTGTCTGTCAAATTCTTCTTTAATAGTTTTTTTCAGAGAAGAATTCAACTCTTCCGGTTTCATATGAAGCATACTGTCAAGAAATATAACATTAAAATTTCTTTCTTTCAGATATACTCCTATTTCATTACGAAATATTGAACAGGAAATAACTGTTATGTTCATATAGTTACTTTCGTAAAGCGCGATGCATGATTACGTGACGCGTAACGCGTAACGCGTGACGGGTGGTTCGTGATGCGTGATGATTATCTCACTCCTCACCCTTCACTATTGACTCACTTACAGAAGAAATAATTGCCTGAATATTTTCTACAGGTGTATCATATGGCACATCAGGGCCTGATGTGGAAAGAATAAAATGGCGATCATTCCTTCTGTCTTTCAGTATTTTAAGACATTTATCTTTGATTTCTTCCGGTTCTCTTTTATTAAGGGTAGCTCCGTCAATATTTCCCAGTAAAAGTTTTTCGGACCCGGTTTTAATTCTTGCTTCTGAAAAACTGTCTCTATTATCTATGACAAAAGCTGCCACATTCGGAAGACCTGTATAATAGTCAATTACGGGAGTAATAGTTTTACCTCCATGATGTAAAACAACAGGGCCTCTGATTTCTTTGAAAACCTCTCTGTATACAGGCATTACAAGCTCTTCAATAATCTTTTTTGTAACAACGGAAGGATTTGAAAAAACTGCAGGAATAACAACAAAATTTGCTCCGTCGCAGAGAAGAGCATTTGCCAGGTTTATAAAAAACTGTCCTGTTTTTTCCAGAATTTTTCTGGTACTATCTCTATCAAGCATAAGGGTGTAAAGCCATGCATCTATACCCATTACAAGAGCCGGAAGATCGGCAGGGCCGAGTAAAATACCTGCCAGAGGTATTTCTCTGCCATATTTTCCGGCCAGTTTTCCTGTGGCTTCTCTGATATATAATAACCTTTTTGATGAATTTATATCGGCCATTGGAAGTTTTAAAAATTCTTCTGCAGATTTTACTGAAGGTTCTGACATGTTGGGAGGTTGATTTTTAAAAAATTTAACCCTGCTTCCGAAAGCTTCTCCTTCGGCAGTCAATACGAAAGGGGAAAAAACTATATCAGGATGAAAATGTTCTATTACTGCACTCTGGCCTTCCACATAGGCATTATAATCTGTGTAATATTTCTCAAGAGGACAGTCTGTAAGTCTTGCTCCGTAAAGGCTTAATGTAATACTTACTGCCGGCCTGTCTGAAGTTTCTCCTTTAATGGCACAGGTAACTCTCTCCAGACTGTTCACATTAATCTCCCCTTTTTAAAGAATTTTTCCAGAGTTTGTCCATAAGCTCAGGTACTCTGAAAGCATTTCTTGCTGTTCCGTCACCTCCCACTTCTTCTAACAGTTCAGGTTTCAGTATAAATACAGCTCCTCCTGCAGCAAGCTGAATATGTCCTGTAAGACCTCTTCTGTCTATTTCATTACGTACTTTTTTGATATTCATAGCAGTTGTGTACATCATGGCTGAAACTGCAATAACCCTTGCATTAACCTGGCAGGCTTTATTTATAAATTCTTCAGCAGAAACATCATTACCCAGGTCATAAACCTCCCAGCCTGAAATCAAAAGGGCAGAAACTACAAGTTTTCTTCCCAGGGAATGATAATCGTCTTCTATATTTCCTATAACAACAGGGCCTTTATGTTCAGAGGATGTTGAAGAAGAAGTCGTGAAAACTTTTGATAGAACATCTTCGGCAATTATTCCTGCTACATAACCCTGGGCCAGTGTAACTCCGTCTTCTTTTAACCACATGTCTCCTATTTCACAGAGAACCGGTTCCAGTAGCTGATATACAGATGCTTCATAACCATGAATTGATGCAAAATCGTCAATGATACTGTTTGCAAGACTTCTGTCACCATCAAGTATCGAGGCAATTAATTTCTGTCTCAATGTTTCCATACCTTTCACTCCTTATTTTATTATTATGAAAGGAGAAGAATTTTTTGTCAAGGTTTTATTTTCAGCCTGCAGATATGTATGTTATAATAATTGCGGAGGATGTAAAAATGATAGAAAATAACCTGGCAGTTTCAATGAAAAATATAACAAAAAGATTCCCCGGAATAATAGCCAGTAATAAAGTGAATTTTGATGTGAAAACAGGAGAAATTCATGCCCTTCTCGGAGAAAACGGTGCGGGAAAAAGTACTCTTATGAGTATCCTTGCAGGTCTTTACCAGCCTGACGAAGGAGAAATCTTTATAAGAGGTAAAAATGTCCGAATAAGGTCTCCAAGAGAAGCTATAGACCTTGGTATAGGTATGGTTCATCAGCATTTTATGCTTGTTGAAACAAATAATGTAACAGAAAATATAGTTCTTGGACATAAGAGCCTGGGATTTTTCCCTGATATGAAAAAATTGAACGGTGAAATAATCGCACTTTCTGAAAAATACGGAATGCCTGTAGACCCTCAGGCCAGGATATGGCAGTTATCGGTAGGGGAACAGCAGAGAGTTGAAATATTAAAAGTCCTTTACAGAGGAGCAAATATTTTAATTATGGATGAACCTACTGCAGTGCTTACTCCTCAGGAAAGCGCCGAATTGTTTAAAACTATGAAAAAAATGACAGAAGAAGGTCATTCTATTATATTTATAAGTCATAAGTTAGATGAAGTTATGGCCATATCTGACAGGGTAACAATTTTAAGAGGAGGATCTTTTGTCAGTACCGTTCCCACCGCTTCCATAGATAAAAAAGAACTGGCCAGAATGATGGTAGGAAGGGATTTGCTTTCAGTTATAGAAAGGCCTCATGGAGTAAAGGAACAGAAAGAAATATTGAAAGTAGAACATATATCTTCTCTCAATGATAAAGGGCTGGAAGCTTTGAAGGATGTGACGTTTTCCATATATTCCGGAGAAATTTTCGGTATTGCCGGAGTTGCAGGTAACGGTCAGGGTGAATTGTCGGAAGTGTTGTCGGGTCTGAGAAAAGTCACATCAGGTACCATTCAGCTCTCTGATGAATATATAACAAAATCTCACACAAGAGAGCTCATAGACAGAGGAGTAAGTTATGTTCCTGCTGACAGACTCGGTGTCGGACTTGTGCCAAACCTGGATGCCTGTGATAATATTATATTGAAAAATTACAGAAAACCGCCTGTAGGGAAGGGCATTTTTATTTCCAGAACTGCAATGGAA
>JBEHWP010000063.1:0-14355 GCA_040217665.1 Vulcanimicrobiota bacterium | reverse complement strand
CTTAAAGATTATCAGAAACAGTTATTTGAATATGATTATACACTGAAAAAAATAGATAATATATTGATTTCTACCAGATTGCCCCAGGAAGAAAGAGACCATTATCAGATGAGCCGGGAAGCATGTCAGAAGGCAAAAAATAAAACTTCTCAGGAAATGGCTGAATATGCAAAACAGAACAGATTGTCTCTTCTTATAGCACCTCTTTCAAAAGAAGAAAAGGAAGAATTGATTCAGTCTATGGAAAGAGGAGGAGGTGCCGGTGAAACTATCAGGTTTGATGATGTGAGAGACGAAAGTTTTTATGGGGAAGAAAAAACTTTTATGCCTGAGTCTACCGGTTATAAGACGAAGAAATTAAGTGAATATGTAATGAACGGATCTGTAGAAGTTGATGATAATCCGGAGGATCTTGAGAATGAAGGTGTAGAGAATGGTAATCTAGAGATTGAAGAACAAGAGAGACGACATGTAGAGAATGATAATCTAGAGATCGAGGAACTAGAGAAGCGATATGTAGAGAATAATAATCTAGAGATCGAGGAACTAGAGGAGCGATATGTAGAGAATGATAATCTAGAGACTGAAGATTTATACAATGATATAGAGAATATTAATTATGGGAAAAATGATTTTGACTTTGATAATGAAGGAGATTTTTCAGACGGTTCGGAAAATGACTATAATTCTTTATCCTTTAGCCCTGAAGTGATTGATTTTATAAGGTCGTTAAAGAAAGAACTGACCCTGTTTTACGGGAAATAATGAAACTTTTATATAAATAATATGTGGTTGATATTACTGTTTTGTGGATTAAACAGTATTATACTGTATATCATAACATTCTATAGGTAGACCTCCAGTCATTCATTTCGCAGAGATTATGAAACTATCAGGTCCGATAGAAAGTTATTATAAAATTGTTGAGTGTATAAGATGTCTTGTGTAAATATACCATAATATAAGGCTTCGATAGACGTTTACATGAAATCTATGAAACAGGTGAAAATTTTTACTTTTAATGCTGTAAATCAATCGTTATATAACATTTTATCTACAGGTATTTATCTAAATAATTTAAATTTTTTTGAAAGGAATTTTTATATATTTTATTGAGATGAGAAATAAAAAGAGTTTATATAAGAGTTTTTTATACTTAATTACAGGTATATTTTTTTATTGTTTTTTACTGCACCCATGTTTTGCTCAGAGTTCTGCAAATAAATGGGCTGTCATTATTGCTATAAATAAATACAAAGATAAAAATTTACTGCCCCTTAAATATCCGGAACATGATGCATTGGAATTAAAAAAAATACTTATGCACTATGCAGCCATCCCGGAAGGCCATATAAAAACCCTTACAGGTAAAGAAGCTACCAGAGCAAGTATTAAAAATCTTATATATGAATATCTTTCTTCAAAAGCTTCCCCTGAAGATGAGGTTTTTATTTTTTTCAGCGGTTATGGTACTTTTATTAAAGATAATAACAGTGATGAAAAAAATGGCCTTGATGAATGTATCATTCCTTATGACGGTAAGATATCAAATCCCAACGGAAATTATATAAGAGATGATGATCTGTTAAACTGGCTTAAATCTGTAAAATGCAGGAATATAGTTTTAATACTTGATTCTGAGAAATCTTCCGGTATGGATGAGCTGGTTACCAGAGACGGTATTTTATTGATAACTTCTTCAAGTTACGGTGAGTTAATGAGAGAGGAAAAAGATCTCAAAGGAGGTACTTTTATGCATTTCTTTATAGAATCTGTAAAGAAGTGTGAGACTCCGGGATGTTCCGAAATTTCTCTTCTCGATGTCTTTGAAAATACAAAGAAAAAGGTTATGACTTATACGAAATCCCGTAAATACAAACAGACCCCTGTGATAAAAGGCAAAATTTCAAAGAAGATTGTTTTTACTCCCCTGGCAGGCCTGTCCGGGGAAGAGAACATCTCCGGTAATCTGCTCTTTTCTTCTGATTGTAATGGTAATCAGGATATCTATATTCTGAACGGTAACGGAAAAACAAATCTGACAGAAAAGAATGGAATCAATTCAGGTCCTGTCTGGTCTCATGACGGAAAAAAAATAGCTTTTATTTCTAACAGAACAGGGAATTTCGATGTTTTTGTTATGGACTGTGACGGAAAAAACCAGATAAATCTTTCAGATAGTCCTGAAAATAATTACTGCCCTTCATGGTCACCTGATAGTTCCAGACTCGCCTATATAGCCCGTGCAGGTATGGCAGAATATATTTTTATAATAAATGCCGACGGTACAGGAAAAAATCAGATTACGAGCGGTAAAGACTGGAAAGACAATAAACCTCTCTGGTCTCCTGAGGGCAGTAAAATAGCTTTTATGTCTACCAGAAGGGGAAGGAATGATATTTATACAATAAATCCTGACACTATGGAACTTGTTAAATTGACAGGTAATGATCTGAATATTTCAGATTTTATCTGGTCTCCAGACGGGAAATATATAGCCTTTATTGCGAAAAATGATAATCAGTCTGATTTATATATAATGAACAGCAATGGTACTATGGTGAGAAATATTACAGATGATAAGGGCACGGAATATGATTTTTCATGGTCTCATGACAGCAGAAAAATAGTTTTTACTACGACTGAATATACGGAAAATACTGCCAATATATGTGTAATAGATATTGAGACCGGACAGAAAAACTCTATCACTTCGGATGGGATATGGAAAACCCATCTGTCCTGGTCTGATGATTCTACAAGAATACTTTTCTGTTCAGGAACAAAGGATCCCAGCGACATTTATGAAATAAAATCAGATGGCACAGGACTCCTGAAACTGGTAGGAGGGAAGGGAAATAATCAGGAACCTTCCTGGAAACCGGTTAATGAAGAAAAATGAATATTTTCAGAAATCATCAAATGCCTGCACATATGTCATGTTCACAAAAATTTTCCGGGAAATTACTGAACAATAGGTCCGGTAACATCAGAAACACTGTTTTAATGTCTTTATTTATAGCCCTTACATGTGTTTTTACCATGTCCGTAAGGATACCTACTTTTACGGGAGGCTACATTAATCCCGGAGATATTGTAGTTATATTTGCAGGATTCCTTTTCGGAGGTACAGGAGGATTTATAGCAGGTGCTCTTGGCTCTGTTATGGCAGATTTTCTCGGAGGCTATTTTATATTTATCCCCATCACTTTTATTGCCAAAGGAGGGGAAGGTTTTCTTGCAGGCTATATAGGAAAAAATTTAAATAAAGACTGTAAATTTATCTGGATAATAACAGGAGGAATTTTAGCTTCCCTCTGGATGGTAGCCATTTATTTTATCGGAGAAACTCTTTATCCTGCCATGGGCCTTGCAAAAGCTTTTTCCGCACTTATACCAAACTTGTTTCAGGCTTCTGTCGGACTTGCAGGTTCTATCATGTTACATAATCTTGCAGGAAGATTTTTGAGAAAAAAGATATGAAAGCCACATTGATAAAAATTCTGGGGAAAATATTTATAAAATCAGATTATAACGGAGAATTTATTTCGGCTCTCAAACATATCATACCTCCCAAAAACAGGCGTTGGAACAGCGCTTTCCCAATAGGTTTTTACTACAGACTCATGACTTCTATTCCTGTAGAGAAACTTTCCGATGAGGCTTATATTCTGAACAATATAAAAACTCTCTGTGACAGCGGTCTGTTAAAAAAGACATGGGAAGTAGACGAATACTATTTTGAAACGGTAAGGGATCTGTGTCTGAAACATTTCCTCGAAGTCTATCTTCAGGAAGACGACATTATTACAAGGATCATTGCGTCTGAAACATTGCCCTATGACATGGTGAATAATTCTCAGGAAAAACTCATCGAAGAAGCGGAACAATACAGACCGGGAGAGATTGTTCGTTTCCGCTGGGATTATGATACTGTAAGTTCGCCTGACAGCAGAAAAGAGGAACTGAATTTTCAGTTTTACTTTTTAGAAGAAGACAGATGGGTTTTTGCCACGAATTTTTCCCGCGGCCCCAGAGAAGAGATAGCTCCCAATATATCTTCCACCACAGCCAGATTTGAAGTGAAATATCTGGATAAGATTTATATGTACACATGGGAAGGTTCTTTTTACTGCCCTAGAAACAGTATCTTTAAATTCAAAGGCTCTTTTTATCTTGTCCTTGATGAAAATGAAGTGGAAAACCTTGGCGATGATATTGAAGGATGGGCAAAAGCCAGGCAGATTGCAGAATATCAGAAGATACTTCTCAGGATTGACGAGATACAAAGAGACAGATTTAACCTGGAAGGTCTCGTCAGGGCAAAACCTTTTGAAATAGTCGATATAGAGTCTACAGCAAAACCTTTCGCCCCTGATAAATCTTTTGAGATTCTTGAATAGGATTTTTATGTGAAATAGACGAAATAGAGTCTACAGCAAAACCTTTCGCCCCTGATAAATCTTTTGAGATTCTTGAATAGGATTTTTATGCTTCACTTATAGACTTCAGCAGATCCTGTCCCATTTTATGGTCACGTTCAATCTCAAGTCCTTTCCGGCAGAATTCCAGCGCTTTCTCTTTATTGCCACACGTAAAATAATAAAGGGCAAGGCCCAGGTAGGACAGGGCTACTTCCGGCTCAAGTTCTGTGGCTTTAGTAAAAGCCTTCAGGGCTTCGTCAAAGAGATTGAGACTGAGATATACAAAACCTGTATGCTGGTATACGTAGGGATATTTATCTTCCCCTCCCAGGGAAATACATTTCTCCAGTTTTTCTTTTGCTTCCGAGAATTTATTCATAGATCTGTATACAAATCCCAGATCATAGAGAACATTTATGTCTTCAGGGGCAAGTTTTTCCGCTTCTAGAAAAGTTGATAACCCTTCTTCAAATCTGAACTGATTTATATATTCTCCTCCGAGATTGACAAGGGCTTTTACTTTTTCTTCATTATTTTTTGCCTTTAATACTTCATATTTATATCTCATTTCCAGATATTCAGGTAGATGTTTTATCTTTTTGTATCTCGTTTCTGCCGTAACTTCAATTGTCTTATCCTGATATATACAGGAAGGGTGTAGAGGCTGTTCACTGTCAAAATGAAACATGCCATAGGTGCGGCAGAAAAAAGGCCTTCCTTTGTAGACGGTGCATCCTTTATTCCAGTAAGGACAGTAGTCTCTGTCTTTATTTTCTATAAAACTTTTAAATATTTCTATGCCGGGAGTAATATTATGTTCCTTTATAAAATAGTCGAGATAATCAAGGTCCAGCAGGGAAAGGGGAGGATAGGAGAATTTTTTTGTACAGCATAATTCACATGTCCCGCACCCTGTATCATTATCAGTCATATATTCCATGTCAAAATCATCATATATTTCTCTCAGTCTCGTGAAAAATTCATTCATATATGGACCTTCTTTCTGTTATATACCGTGACGTGTCACGGGAGAAGTTATAATATTTTTTACTTATTAGACTTTACTATATGAAATCCTTCATAATATCTATCGTTGGTTTCATAAAATCCATAATTAATAACTTCGTAAAGCGTGATGTATGATGCGTAATGCGTATAACCCGTCACGCGTTACCCATTACGCGTCACGAAGTATTTAGATCCTAAAAAGTTATGGAATACACTATATTGCCATAGGGATGATATCTATTGTAAAATATTTTTTGAAAGGAGCGGATTATGACAAATTTATCTAACATATTTTCGACTTATTTGAAATCGGATACAAAGACAGTTAAAAAAGAAGCCCGGAAAATGGAAGAAGAGGGAAGGTATATAGAGGCTATAGACAGATATATAGAAGCATTGAATGTATATCCCGATGATAAAATTATCTATGTAAATCTCGGATTGTTATATGAAAAACTGGATAAAATCCATGAAGCTGTGGAAATGTATAAATCGGTTCTTTTACTTTATCCAAATTATATTACACCTCTGGAACAGATAAAGAGAGCAGCATACAGTGACATAGAAATCTCAGTCGATTTCCTTGAAGAACTTCTCATGAAAGTTACATCTGTTAAACAGAAAAAACTGCTTCTTTCTTTACTCGGAGATATTTATGAGAAACAGGGAAATTATTCTGTTGCCATAGAAAAACGGGAAGCTTTTCTGGAGTTTAATCCGAGAGACATAGAGTGTCTTCATAAACTGGCAGAACTTTACCGGATATGTGATTATCATATGGACAGACAGAAAAAGGTACTAGAAAAATTATTTAAACTCGATAAAGAAGATAAAAAAATCCCGCTGGAATTGTTCGGTATCTATAAAAGAACAGAAATAAAACCTTCAAAAGAAATGATTGACAGACTCACTGTTATTTATGAAGAAGAGAAAAACTGGCCCGCTCTTGTACAGGTACTTGAAACACTTCTTACCGATTATTATTTAACAAGACAGGAGAAACTGAATATTTTAAAACACCAGGGCTGTATTTATATGGATCATCTTCAGGAAAAAGACCGGGCCATAAAAAAGTTTGAAGAATTATTGAAAATAGATAAAAATAACCCGGAATATCATGACAGAATAGTTTATCTTTATTATGCAACTGAAAACTATGACAGCACTGTTGAAAATTTTTCCGCCCTCATAGACAGAAACCCCCTGGACGGAAGTTCCTACTTTTTTATGTCACAGGCCTTCAGGAAATATAACAGCCCTGTCCAGTCTTACTATTCCATACTTATAGCTCTTATGCTGCAGCCTGACAGTAAGGAATATGGTAATGCTTTAAAGGAATTGATTGAAAACTGTAAAGATATAGAAAATATTACAGGTGTCATAAAATCAGAAGATATATTTAATGAATCTGTTGTAGAACAGAAAGAAAAAGAATTTAACAGGCTTTTTAGCTGGCTGAGACCTGTTATGGAGCAGTTTTATACCTGTGAAATAGATAAAGAAATCCTCTTAAATTCCAGTGAAATTACACCGGAACATATGAAGGATGAGCGGAAGAATTATTATGACATAATAGTTCACTGCTCCGAATTACTTCTTATGGCTCTGCCCAGGATTTATATTTATAAAGGAGATAATAATTTTAATGTCATCATAAGTAAAGACGATAAGGGAAATCCTTTTTTGATTTTAAATGACAGTTTCAGAGAAGGTATATCTGAAAATGAGCAATATTTCATACTCGGTCAGGAGATTTCCTATATAAAAAGAAATAATGTTATATACAGACAGATTGCCAGAGATTTACCTTCTTTTCTTGCAGATTATATTATTGATGCTATTGTAAGCAGAGTGCCTGTGCCAATTCCTTCAAAACTTAAAAAAAGTTCCTTTACAAAAGTGCCTGTTGAAAAATTAATAGAAATGGCCAAGAAAGCTACATTATCCAATTATTTTCTCCATTGGGGCAGAAAAATAACGTCAGACCCGCAGAAAAAAAATATAATAGAACATATGATTACAGGTATAGATGAAACTTCTGACAGATGCGGCCTTCTCTGCTGCGGAAATATAAAGGACGCCACAGTGGCTCTTGTAAAAAATTATCTCAATAAAAGAAATCTTAATGGGGTAAATATAAAAGAAATTCTGGAGAAAGATAAAAAACTTAAAGAGAGATTGATAAAACTCTGGAAATTTGCCATGGGAAAGGATTTTATGAAATTGTTTACAATCGGTCAATGAGATTGAAGGGGGTTTATATTTACTGAAACTTTTCTATAAGGTCTCTGGTCTCTTTTTTGCTAAAGTGATTTAAGGGAATTTATATTTACTGAAACGTGGAAAATTTCCCGGATAAATAAAATAAAATCAGGCCCGGCCTGATTCTATTTTATAATGAAAATTTTTTTATGGCTTCACTGCAGATGGTTCAGGAGGTTTTGGATCTGTTATATGTGTAGTTCCTCCCTGCGGTTGTGCTGTCGCTTCTGCATCGCCTTTTTTCTCAAAGTACCTCATGCCATGATAGCCAAGGGCTGCCAGATCACCTGCATAGCCCACTGCATTTAATACAGTAGCCAGAGTACCGCCTGAAACCCATCCGAGCACTATACCGCTCATACCTACAAGATCTGTTGCAAGATGCACTGAATCAAGTATTTTATCGGAAACATCGGAATTTTTATTTTTAAAGGTTTTATATACTTTTATGCTGTCCATAACTGTTCCGGCGATTCTTACGGCAGGATGTAAGATATTATCAACCATGGGAGCAATATTTGGGGGCGCACTGAATACCTGCTGTTCTTTTGCAACTGCCACTGCAAGTTTAAAGGCAGAAGATTTATCTTCTTTAATTACATTTGAAAATTCTACAACTGGTGCTTTTATGGTTTTAGAAAGAACTGTACCTACAGCTGCTCCTCCCTCTTTTATTTTCTGGCCTATTGTGGGAGCCTGATTTTCAGCAGATAGTATCTCTTTTCCTCCCGACGAAATTACATATTTATCCCCAGGTTTAAGTTTACCTGACATATTGGTAATCAAATTTTTTAATGCCTCTGATTCCAGTAATTCTTTTACTGTAATTTCTCCATTAATATGCACACTGTCTGTCGGTTCGGCAGGGGGCTTTTCGGAGGTATCTTTTTGTTTTAACGGACCTTTATCATAATTATTGTTTACATTCGTGATTTTCATAGAAATTAACCTCCTGTTTGTAATCTCTTTCAAATTCTTTACATATTTTTATCTACAAATATTAAATTCTCTCACTCTGATTATATTATAAGGAAATATTTTTCTCAATATAATTATAAAGAAATATGTTAACAAAATGTAAATTTAAAATCAAATTTTATATTTTTGAAAAAATTTCGTTAAATGAATTAAAAAAAATTTTGTTTTTTTGTTTACCAATTGTTAACATTAATATTATTGACATAAGTAAAATATTCTTCTATATTAAAGTTTAATGGATAAATTATTCTTTCTGAGAGAGAGGATTTTGTATGAATATTAACAATGTGGAAAGCAAAGTAATAACAACCGGTCAGCCGGTTGCCAGGACTTCTGTAAAAGAAGAAGTGCCTGATTCTTTTCAGAAAACTTCTGCTCCGGCGAAACTGGATGCAGATTTAATGAGAGAACTTCAGAAAACTCTGTCTGGAACGAAAGTTTCCGACGATGGAACTAAATTAGAAAGACTTGAACGTCCTATGACAGAAGACGAAAAAGTCAGGTTTCATGAGTATTTTCCCGTGCTCGATGTAGATAAAGCTGTGGTTACAGATGAAGCTACGCCGGCATATAACTGTATTGCCTGGAGCGGAGGTATAACGGACCAGTGGATCTGGCCTCCTTCTATGTATCCCAATCTCACAGAAGATAAAGCTTTCGATAAATTTTATGCTTCCCGTGGTTTCAAACGGGCAGAGACAGGGGAACTGGCCAGATGGAGTAATGATCAGGGTATTACCCATGGAAGTATATCCGGTCCCGGCCATGGCCCGAGATGGGAGAGTAAATGCGGAGGGGAAGCAAGAATTCAGCATGGTTTCGACGAACTTCAGGGAGAGATTTACGGGAAACCTGATGTGTTCTATACGAAAGTCAGTGAACCCAAAGAAATGCCAAATAAATTGAAGGAACTGTCTGCTAATATAAAACTTGGTATTAAGGCAAAAACTCTTCAGGTAAATCCTGAAATAAAGAAAAAATTCGACGGTCTCTATGCATCATGGCAGGCATTCCGTAAAGACCCGAAAGTAACCATGTCAGCAAACCCTGCCGATTACTGTAAAACAGAAGCATTTACGGAAATAACGAAAATGGGTGGAAGTGTTATTCCCCTTCTTATGGAGAAGATCAGTAACGGAGATTTCTTCTGTTTACAGGCAGTAGGAGAAATTGCAAAGACCAGCAGAGGACCTGAAAGAGCACTTGCACTGTCAGGAAAAGAAGTAAATACAAGTGAACAGAATAAAGCTTATAATGCTTTGATGAAATATTATAACAGTTAGTAATTACACCTGGATTGAAAAAAGAGTCTGTCGAAACAGACTCTTTTTTTTATTTAATCAATAAAATAAATTTCAAAATAAATGTAAATAACCTTTTTTATTGAAGGATTTTGTTTTTTCTAAAAAGAATTATAATTTCTATTATAAGAATCTATAAATAGTCCTGCAGGAAAATAAAGAAACTGCGGGATGTTATAAAAATAACTCATAGCAGAAGAGAATTGTACAAAAATTTTAAAAAATTTGGAGGTTATATGTCAAATATTTTTAAAACAAAAAACTTGAATATGATTCTGCAGGAATCAGAGGCACAGGAACATAAACTGAAAAGAGCTCTCGGTCCTGTAGACCTCATTGCTCTCGGTGTGGGAGCAATTATAGGAGCAGGTATATTTGCTACAATCGGCTCTGCTACTGCAGGCGGAGCAGCCCATCTTGGGGCAGGTCCGGCCATAATGATATCTTTTGTAATAACTGCCATATGCTGTGCCTTTACAGCTTTATGCTACGCAGAATTTGCCTCTCTTATTCCTATATCCGGCTCTGCATATACTTATTCTTATGCCACTTTAGGAGAAGTTATTGCATGGATAATAGGATGGGATCTTATTATTGAATATGCGGTGGGAAATGTGGCTGTTGCTATCTCATGGAGTGATTATTTTGTTCAGCTTCTGGAAGGACTGGGCATTCATTTTCCCCTGTGGCTTGCAACAAATTACCGTGATGGCCTTATAAATCCCGCAGTTCTTTCACAGGCTCCCCATATAGGCTCTGTTCCTGTCATGTTAAACCTCCCTGCCTTTCTTGTAGTTATGTTTATAACTGTCGTTCTTGTAGTCGGTATTAAAGAATCTTCTGCAATGAATAATGTTTTTGTAGGACTTAAACTTCTTATATTGCTTTTCTTTATTATAGTAGGTATAAAATTTATACAGCCGGCAAACTGGCATCCTTTCATGCCCAACGGATGGCAGGGTGTTTTTACCGGCTCTGCTCTCATATTCTTTGCCTATATCGGTTTTGATGCAGTTTCTACTACGGCAGAAGAAGCAAAAAATCCCAGCAGGGATCTTCCTATAGGTATGATGGGGTCTCTGATTATCTGCACCATTGTTTATATCTTAATAGCCCTTGTGCTTACTGGAATGGTTCCCTATGCACAGCTTGGCACAGGTGATCCGCTGGCAGAAGCTTTCAGTCTGAGAGGTATGCACTGGGCGGCAGGTATAATATCGTTCGGCGCCGTTATTGCTATGGCGGCAGTGCTGCTGGTGTTTCAGATGGGCCAGCCCAGAATATTTTTCTCTATGTCAAGAGACGGATTATTACCGAAATTTTTTGCAGGTGTTCATCCGAAATATCAGACGCCCTATGTTACTACAATACTTACAGGTGTCCTTGTAGCTCTTTTTTCCGCCTTTGCAAATATCAATGAAGTAGTAGAACTCTGTAATATAGGTACACTTTTTGCCTTTGTACTTGTCTGTGTAGGTGTCATCATTCTTCGTTATAAAGACCCTGAACGTCACAGACCTTTTAAATGTCCTCTTGTACCGATTATACCGGCCCTTGGAACTATTACCTGTATATATCTCATGATACAGCTGCCTCTGCTGACATGGATAAGATTTGTTTACTGGCTTTTACTGGGACTTCTTATTTATTTCATTTACGGTGTCAGAAACAGCAGTCTGAATAAAGAAAAAATCGCTTTTGGCATATCATTGAAGACAAATTTGAAATTTCTTATACCTCTGGTAATGTCCATTATGTTTGTTACATGGTATATAGGATATTTTCTGGGTTCTTCTATAACTGTTTATGAAAGAATAGACACCCTTATTGCCGCACCGGACGGAAAGGAAAGAATAAAAAAATATATAAGTTCCGAATGTAAAGATCCTGACAAATCTATAGAACTTTATATTGAATGTGTAAATAAAAACGGAGGAAAACCTTTGCATCTTCTCAAAAAACCGGTACCCGGTCTTGATAAGGCAGAATTTCTTATGGAAGTGCCGGGAGAGGAGAAATGTTTGAAAATGGTTATGCAACTGTCTCCAATGGGATGGAAAATTGTACATATCAGTATGGAAGATAAGAAGTAATAATATAGTCGTGACGCGTGACGCGTGACGCGTGACGCGAGAATGGATATTATACTTAGTACCGAAACAGGTAAAAAGTATCCAAGAAACTATAAAGAGTGAATAGTAAGCAGTGAATAGTGAGTATAAAACCCACTCACTGCTCACTGACAACCATGACCGGTTCGGTCACAACGAAGAATGATAATTTGTTCCTCCCGTTACGCGTTACGAGATTACATATGTATTATTTATACTTACCTCAGTAAATGGAACACAGGGTGCTGAATTTAACAGGAATTTTTATTATGATAAAAAATTTACTTCTCTTTATAATTTTATTTATATGTTCTGGCTGCACTGAAAAGGTAGCGGAAAAAGGTGTGTTCTATACTGCAGGGAACTGGGATATTCCGCCTGCATATCATGGAAACCCCTGGGCTCCCGGAGGAGTCGGAGTGGCAGGTCCATTTGTGCATGAACCTTTATTTATTTATATTCCCACTGAAAAAGAATATATTCCACGCCTTGGAGAATCCTTCAAGGAAGAACCTCTTACCCTTACTGTAACATTAAAAAAGGGTGTTACATGGCATGACGGAAAGAAATTTACCTCCCGTGACGTGAAAACCACATTTTATACGGGCTATTTGAAAAACTGGGAGGTATGGCGTAACCTCAAGGATATAGAATGTCCTGACGACACAACAGTAATATTTAAATGGAATAAGGTTTCTCCTGTCAATAACATTCGTATTCTTACGGAAACAATTACATCACCCCATCATATTTTCGGTCAATGGGCAGATTTAATTCCCGATTTGAGAGAAAAAGAGAAACATATAGATAAAAAGGATGCAAAAGCACTCCTGGAATATCATAAAGAATCACAGAAAGTAAGAGAAATTCTTTATAAATATCATCCCTCTCTCCCGATAGGAACAGGACCCTTTAAGATAGGTAAAGTTACGGCTTCAGATATGTTACTTGACAGATATGGACAGTATTATGAAATACAGAATGTGCATATAAAGAAAATCAGGATTATGAGATGGGGAAGCAATGAAGTTGTATGGTCATATCTTATGGCAGGGGAGATGGACGGAGTTGCTCCTGCATGTCCCTATGATGTGGCACAGGAAATTTTAAAGAGAAATCCCGGAACCTCTCTCATTACTCCCTGTGATATGAGTGAATTCGGACTTATTTATAATTGCAGGAAATATCCTGTACAGGATTTGAATTTTCGTAAAGCCATTGCACATATTATTAACAGAGATATGGTAAGACAGGTGGCATACAGTTACGGAGAAACAGTTGATGATTACAGTTTCGGTATTCCGAAATCCTTCAGGAAAGATTGGCTCAATGAAGATTTCTATAAGGATCTTACCCTATATGATTACAATCAGGACAAAGCAGAAAAAATTCTTCTGGCTTCGGGATATAAGAAAGATAGTAAAAGAAATGTATGGTTAACACCTGACGGGAAAGATATAAATCTGGAAATAGTTTCTCCTGCCGGTCTTAATGATTTGATTTTACTTGCAGAAGCATCTTCTGCACAGCTTACTAAATTCGGTATTCCTGCACAGATAAGGGTTATTCCTCTTGATCTTTACGGAACAATATTAGGGGAAGGAAATTTTGATCTGGCATCAGAAAACGGTGCCCAGCTTTCCAAATACGGACACCCGTCCATATCATTGAATCGCTTTTATTATAAAGGATCTATTATAGGAAAAGCTTCGGGACTTTCATCGAACATAAATTATAAGGGCACGGTAATAGATACGGAAAAACTCACGGAAGAACTTAATCAGGCGATGAATCCCGGAAGAAGAGACGAAATAGTAAGCACTCTGTCCTGTGTTACAAATGAATATCTTCCGTTCCTTACATGTTATGAAAAAAGGATAATTATTTTTACCCTTGACGGTAAAAGAGTAACAGGATGGCCAGGGGCAGACGATAAAATATGGGGTGCAGCACCGGGCGGCGTGGAAAGTCTCTACTGTACTATGATGGTAAAGGGGATGTTGAAGCCGGCAGAATAACAGTGATCAGTGACCAGTGACCAGTGAAATAGTTTAAGGTTTAAAGTTTAAACTTTAAACTTTAAGGTAAACCTCAACTCTTAGATCTCAATTCTCAGCTCTCAGCTCTCGACTCTTAGTACCGCTCCAGGTAAGTTCATACCCATTTCTAAAACCTGTCCCTGTCCGGACTCTTCCGGAAAAGATATGATCCTGTTGCGTGGCAAACTGGTTTTGCAGACTGTTAATATTTTGCGTCTATATAATTTACAAC
>JBEHWP010000062.1:0-14394 GCA_040217665.1 Vulcanimicrobiota bacterium | reverse complement strand
AACTACTAGCGGCGCGGGGAGTTGAACCCTGGACCTAAGGATTATGAAGCCTTCGCTCTAGCCACCTGAGCTACGCCGCCCTGAATTTTAAGTTATATTATACATTAAAAAGAGAAAAAGTCAAGGTGATTTTTGTCTTTACTTAATAAAATTTAAATCTTTATAATCCTTTTAATCTCTGTCTGCCTTTAAACCTGCTTCTTCCGGCATGGAAATAGAAGAATGAGATTTTACATAAATTTCCATGGCCTCTCTTAAGGTAACATTATTGCTAATAATTTTTCCCCGTGTGAATACTATATAACCTGAAAATCCGCTTGCCAGTTTATCATCTACTGCTACAGTGTAGATACTGTCCATGTTCATTAATTTATTTCCGATATAAATATCATTTACTCTGTTTCCTGAAGGTCTGGAAGGAGAAAATGTTCCTTTTAATCCGGAAACCTGCAGAAAGTCACTGCTTTCATCGGGATATGTTCCCACACTTTTTTCCATAATATTTTTTATCTGAGAACCTTTGAGTCCCATTACAACTATTTTATCGTCAGGATAATAAAAAAGGTTTATAAAAGATGATATATCAAATGTTCCTTTATAAAGTGAACCTTTTATGGAACTGCTGCATAACATCGCCACCTCGGCACCTGTAACCTCTCTCATAGCACCAGTTAAAAAACCACCCAGAGGAGTCCTGGAAGTAAAACCATTGTTATTATCGAGATTTACGGTAACGTCAATACCGGCTCCAGAGGCGAAACTGCTCAGACCAATAACCATCAGAATAATTATAAAATATTTCATTTTACTCATCACCTTTTCATTTTGCAACAGGAACCTTTTTAGATTCTTGATTTTTAAGTTTTCTATGATATTTAAGAAAATTATAGATGAAGCTGTTAATTTCTCCATCCATAACAGCAGTAGAATTACTTGTCTGGTAAAGGCTTCTATGATCTTTCACCATATTATAGGGATGAAATACATAGGATCTTATCTGACTGCCCCATGCAATATCCATATGTTCACCTCTTATATTATCCAGTTTTTCTCTCTGTCTGTTTTTTTCCAGTTCAAAAAGTTTGGAATGAAGTATTTTTAAAGCAGTCACTCTATTTGAATGCTGGGACCTTTCGTTCTGGCACTGGACAATAATACCTGTTGGTATATGTTTTATCCTTACTGCCGAATCTGTTTTGTTGACATGCTGGCCACCTGCCCCGCTGGCACGAAAAGTCTCTACTATAAGATCTTCCGGTTTAATATTAACGTCTATAGTGTCATCTATCTCCGGTATTACATCTACAGAAGCAAAGGAAGTATGACGCCTGCTGGCAGAATCAAAAGGTGACAGACGAACCAGCCTGTGAACGCCTTTTTCTGATTTTAAATAACCATAGGCATGTCTGCCTGAAACTATGAAGGTTACACTTTTTACTCCTGCCACTTCTCCCTGTGAGCAGTCTACAATCTTTGTAGAAAAAGAATTTCTTTCTGCCCACCTTAAATACATCCTCAGGAGCATTTCTGCCCAGTCTTGAGACTCCGTACCTCCTGCACCTGCCTGTATGTAAAGAATAGCACTGCTTTCATCATATTCTTCATCTAAAAGAGCCGATAATTCCAGCTTTTCCAGCTCCCCGTCTATTTCTGCCAGTTCTTTTCCCAGTTCCTTTTTAAAAGATTCGTCTTCTATATCTATGATCTTTAAATATTCAGTTACATCGTTGATTCTTTCTTTCAGGATGTTCCACCGTTTGATTTCATCTTTTATATTATTAAATTTTTGACTGACATTTTTTGCCCTTTCGGGATCTTCCCAGAAATCCGATACAGACATAGCCTGTTCCAGAATAATGACTTCTTCTCTTTTTGCCGGCAGGTCAAAGATACACCTCTATATCGCCAATTCTTGTTTCAAGGCTTTCTACCGCCTGTTCATTCAGTTCTAACATGACAATCACTCTCCTCTATGTTTATATTGCAATTATAATGCCATTTTTTGCGTGACCCGTGATGCGTGTTTTACCTGTACCGGACGACCACAGTATGTCGCCCCTTCTCTTCACTTTTCACTGTTCATTGTTTTACTGCCTGTTTACCAATACAGCATTTTTTATATTTTTTCCCGCTACCACAGGGACAGGGATCATTCCTTCCTATTTTCTGGCCTCTTTTTACGGTACGTACTGCAGCCCCTTCATCTCTGTTGGTTCCCGATATGACAAATACCTTTTCATGCTTTTTAGTGCCTGCTTCGGAAACAGGTTTTGCCCTTATGAGAAATCTTACAGTATCTTCCTGAATATTCTGCATCATTTCCTGGAATGTTTCAAAGGCTTCAATTTCATATTCCACTCTGGGATCTCTTCCTCCGTAGCCTCTCAGGCCTATACCGTCTCTTAAATTATCCATTACATCAAGGTGATCTATCCATTTTGTATCTATCATCTTGAGGAGTATTATCTGTTCAAGCCTTTTAAGTGCTTCTTCGCCGAATTCCGTTTCCTTGCTTTTATAGGTACCGACTGCCATGTCAAGGAAAAAGTCTTTTATTTCAGATGATTTCATTCCATCCAGAGCAGATACAGGGATTTCATCTGTTAATAAAAAGAATTCCTGTATCGTATCAATAAGTCCCTGAAGATCCCATTCTTCTCTGTTCATATCAGTATTTGCATAAATATCTATTCTGTTCTGAATGATGACTTCTATCATTTTAATTATATGAGGTCTCAGAGCTTCTCCATGGAGTACTTTCAATCTTTCTCCATATATTACCTCACGCTGCTGATTCATTACTTCATCGTATTCGAGAACATTTTTTCTTATGCTGAAATGATGAGCTTCCACCCTTGCCTGAGCCGCTTCTATCTGTTTGCTTATAATGGAATGTTCTATTGGTATGGAATCATCATAACCGAGTTTTTCCATATATCCCTGAATTTTATCAGAGCCGAAAAGCCTCATGAGTTCATCTTCCAGTGCTATATAAAATCGTGAACTTCCCGGATCTCCCTGTCTGCCCGATCTTCCTCTGAGCTGATTGTCTATTCTTCTAGACTCATGACGTTCTGTACCTATTATGTGGAGCCCTCCGAGCTCTACAACTTCTTTATGTTCTTTATCGCAGATTTCTTTCCATTTTCTGTAAAATTCTTCATAATTTTTTTCTTCATCAGTCGAAGCATTAAAGTCTCCCGTTGCAAGCTTTGCCGGGTCTCCTCCCAGAATTATGTCAGTTCCTCTTCCTGCCATATTGGTAGAAATAGTTACTGAACCTTTTCTTCCTGCCTGTGATATGATATCTGCTTCCTGTTCATGGTATTTTGCATTAAGAACATTATGAGGAACTTTTTCCTTTTTAAGCATTTTACTTAATATTTCTGACATCTCCACAGACCTCGTACCTACCAGGGCAGGAGCGCCGTTACTATTGAGTTCTTTTATTTCTTCAACGATAGCTTTGAGTTTTGCCTGTTCACTTTTATAAATAACATCGGGATGATCTTTTCTTACCATAGGCATATTGGGTGGTATAACCACTACGTCCATACCGTAGATCTTTCTGAATTCCTCTTCTTCCGTAGCGGCAGTTCCTGTCATACCTCCGAGTTTTTCATAAAGGCGGAAGAAATTCTGAAAGGTTATAGTAGCCAGTGTTTGATCCTCGCTTCTTATTTTTACATTTTCTTTTGCTTCTATAGCCTGGTGGAGTCCGTCACTGTATCGTCTTCCGAACATCAATCTTCCGGTAAATTCATCTACTATGACGATTTCTCCGTCTTTAAGGAGGTAATGGACATCTTTTTTAAATAATTCCTTTGCTTTAAGAGCCTGAGTCAATTGATGTGTAAGTTCTATATTTTCATTATCATAGAGATTACGAATACCTATAAGATTTTCTGCCCTTGCCACTCCGTCTTCCGTAAGAGGGACGGAATGGGCTTTCTCGTCAACCGTATAATCTTTATCTTTCTGTAGATCTTTTACAATACGGGCAAATCTTGTATATTCATCTGTCGCTTTTGTTCCCCTTCCTGATATGATGAGAGGAGTTCTTGCTTCATCTATTAAAATATTATCTACTTCATCTATAATTGCAAAATGGAGATCTCTGTGAACCCTGTCTTCCATATCATATACCATATTATCTCTCAGGTAATCAAACCCTATTTCATTGTTTGTTACATATATAACATCTCGGCTGTATATATCTTTTCTTTCATGTGGCTCCATGGAATGCTGAATAACACCTACCGTAAGTCCGAGGAAGCTGTATACAGGGCCCATCCATTCGCTGTCACGTTTTGCCAGATAGTCATTTACCGTAACCAGATGGACTCCTCTACCTGTAAGAGCATTTAAATATATTGGTGCTGTAGCAACAAGGGTTTTTCCTTCTCCTGTTTTCATTTCTGCTATACGGCCCTGATGGAGAACAATGCCTCCCATGAGCTGTACATCATAATGTCTCAGACCTATAACCCTTGACGATGCCTCTCTTACGACTGCGAAAGCTTCAGGTAATATTTTGTCCAGACTCTCTCCTTTTTCGAGTCTGTTACGAAATTCTGCTGTTTTTCCTTTGAGTTCTTCATCGTTTAATTTTTTTATGTCTTCTTCGAAAGAATTTATAATATCTGCTATCTTTCTGAGTTTTTTTACTTCTTTTTTATTGGGATCCCAGATCATTTTAAGTAACATTCCAAGCATAAACATACCTTCTTTATGGGGTGAGAGGTGATAAAATACGTGATGCGTAATGCGTGAAATGTGTTTTATCGGTTACCGTGCGAACACAGTTCGCCCCTACTTTTCACTGTTCACTGCTCACCACTCACTATTAAAATTTTAGTGGAGAGATTTTTCTCTCCACTAATTATAGCACTTTAAAGGCTAAAAAAAAGTAATCTCTTTTACTAGAATTCCGGTTCTACGAGACCGTAGTTACCATCTTTTCTTTTGTAAATGACATGAACTCTTTCCTTTTGAGCATTTAAATAGACAAAGAAATTATACTGTAACAGTTCAAGCTGCATTGCAGCTTCTTCGTCTGACATAGGTTTTATGGCAAAGCGGTTGGTTTTTACAATTTTACCGACAACCACTTCTTCTTCCTCTTCGAATTCTCCCGGTTCTTCTACGGTAGTTTCCGATGAGGCTGCTTCCATTACTGCCGACTGTCTTTTTCTGCTCATCTTTTCTTTAAATTTTTTCAATTGACGCATCAGGTCATCTACTACTCCGTCTACAGATGCATAGAGATCTATATTTCTCTGTTCACCTCTTATTATATTACCATCAGCATCAATTAAAACTTTCGCTACATACTGGGTTCCTTCCGTATCAAACGTAACTTCTATAGAACGGATATAATCAAAATGTCTATCAAGTTTTTGAAATCTCTTTTCCGTGTAACTTTTCAGAGCATCTGTTACCGGGAATTTCCTCCCTTTAAAAGTAAGCTGCATCTAACCCACTCCTTCAGAAAATATTATTAGCTAACAATAAATTCGGCGATGTAAAGTAAATTCCTTCTATAAAAATTCCCGGTAAAATAATACTTTAATTTTTAGAAGGATTTATAATTCCAATCTTGAATTTACAAGACTTGATAATAATAATTTAACCAGTTTAAAAATATAATCCTCGCGTAACGCGTAACGCGTTACGCGTTACGAATTAAAAAATCGAGGAATTTGTTGTATGAGATATGCCGTAATAAGTGATATTCATTCCAATATAGATGCTCTGGAAAAAGTTTTTAAAAAAATTGAAGGCGATAATATTGACAGAATATTATGTCTCGGAGATATAGTAGGGTATGGTGCCAATCCCAATGAATGTGTTGAACTTGTAAGGGAAAATTCTTTTAATATAATTTTAGGAAACCATGATAGAGTAGCTATAAATTTAGAGACAGGTAATGATTTTACAGCAGATGCAAGAACAGCTATAATATGGACAAGAGAATTACTGGACAGTAAAAATAAAGATTTTCTTTCCAGACTGACCATAAATCAGGAAGTTGGAGATTTTATTTATATGGTTCATGGCTCACCTGTCGATAAAGATGAATATCTATCTTATAAATATCAGGCAAAAAATAGTTTTGAACTTTTAGAATACAGCAAGTCGAATATAAAAATATGCTTTTTCGGTCATACTCATAATCAGGCCATATGGTTTAAACGAGAAGATGGAGCTATATTTAATCCTTCTATAAGAGGTAAAACCTTTCCTGTTAATCCTGATTGTATTTATCTTATAAATCCCGGCAGTGTAGGACAGTCAAGAGGTCAGGGAGCCCTGGCATGTTATCTTATTTACGATTCCGATAAAAAAAATATAACCTTTGAACAAATAGAATATGACTATAAAAGTGCTGCTAAAAAAATTATTCAGGCAGGTCTTCCGAAGTTTCTTGCAGAAAGACTTGAAAAAGGAATTTAAGGAATCTATATGGAATTTTCCCTGTTTAATGGGGTTATATAATTTCTATAAAGCTGACTGCTGATAGCTGATAGCTTGCAAAAAGAGGGATTTGTCTATGGAAGAAATATTCGATAATAATGGGAATTTTAATCAGTCAGAACGTAATCTTTCTGAGGAAAATCAAAAGTTAATCGAGAAAAATCAAATCCTGGAAAAAGAAAAAAAAGAACTTGAACTGTTTCTTCAGGAAGTAGAAGAATCTATGTTGCAAATGACAGAGCAATATAAAGAACTCGCAGAACAGACCAGAGAGAGAGACAGGAAAATAGAATATCTGAATAATTTAATACAGATTAAAGATGAAGAAATTGAACATATGAAACATGATCTGGAATCTCTTAACTTAAATACGTTACAGGAATATCAGGATATAAAATTAAAATATGAACAGCAGACTCTGGAATATGAAAATATGAAGGCAGAAAAAGATGGCCTTCATATGCAGCTTGGTGAATTTGAAAAGATTATACTTCAGATGACAGAACAGTACAAGGTTCTTGCAAATCAGACCTATGACAGGGATAAAAAGATAGAAAAGCTTTCTGAAGAAGCAAAATTACTGGAAATGAAGATGCAGGAAAAAACAAAAGAATTTGAAGCAGAAAAAGAAAAACAATGGTGGGATAAACTTCTGGGAAATTAAACATACTGTAAATAAAAATAGCCCTCGAAAGAGGGCCATTTTTATTTGTTTTTTTTATTTATTATATTATTTCTCAGAAACCGTCATGTTCTACTATGATAAGTTTTTTGTCTCCATTATCAACGATTACTACCTTGTCGTCCTTATCATACAAAATCGGAATGCCGTCTCCTCCGTCAAATATGTAATAATTGTCAGGTGTGGCAAAATAAAGAGGTTCTGTTCTGTTATCCAGATTTATATAGGAAGGAGTTTCAACAAAATAATAAGGCCTGCTGTTGTCTTTTACTTTAAAATATCCACAATCACCTGAGAAGAATAAAACTTCTTCCCTGTCAAAATCATGAACAGTATAACCGGCATGTCCGGCTGGAATGGCATATCTGCCGATACTGTTATCAATTACTTCATAATTAATTTTCAGAGTAACTCTTAAATTACTCCCTTTATTAACATATACATAATATGTGCCGGGAGCGAGAACTAATTTAGATAATGGCCCGCTCTGCATCGGAGGATTGGCATCACGGTAACGATAAACTGTTGAACCGTCACTGTTTACTATCTTCCAGTCCCACATATAAAAAGCCAGACCGCTTTTGCCAGAGGCAACACTGAACTGTGCGTTGAATTTTGTTGCTACAAAACCTTTAGGAATTTTAATAGTCTGACTCTTAACAAAAGAAGGTGCTGCATTAGCCTGTGCAATAAATCCTATGACTACTAAACTTACCAGAAGTGTTATCCAAATGGTCCTTCTCATATTTTTTCATCTTCCTTTCATAGCTCTTCTTTAATTTTTATTATAGATTTCTACTGGAACGAATTTTATGGGATTCCCTTCTGCTCACTCCTTTCAACTTGGAAATTTTCCTGGTCATCATTGAGAGTGTAACATTTTTTGTGTCAATTCGATATATAAGGCATTTACACAAAATTTATGACAGACTCGAATTATAAATTATTATAATTTATTTTCGCTTTCCTTTATTATTTTCCCTCCAAAAATTTTATAAAATTTGGCAAAATTTTAGGCATAGCTAATTAATTAATTAGCTATGCCTGAAATGTTCCTGTTTTTATGTTTTATTCTGATTTAGCCTTTTGCAAAACACCTGTAACTATATTTTGAAAACTTTCTACCCATTTATCAGTGTTTACAACAATTTTCCCTTCCAGTTCCAGGAGTTCTTCTTCTTTTCTGGCATCAGTAAAAGATTTAAATAAATTCTCCTTTTCCTCTGAAAGATTTTTAAATTTATCAAGTAATTCTTTATTTTCACATAGATTTATAAATTTATTCATAAGCTCAGACTGTCTGGCACCTGAAGTTTCTATCTCAGCTATAAGTTTTACCCTTTCTCCTTCAATCTTCTGTAAATTCCAGAGGAGATTTTCGTTTCTCGAAGATATTTCTTTTAATTCTCCCAGCATTTTTAGCATTTCATCTTTTGTCAAGAAAGTCACCTCTTTTTTTAGAAAAAAAATAATGGAGCTGAGGGGAGTCGAACCCCTGACCTCTTGCATGCCATGCAAGCGCTCTTCCAACTGTGCTACAGCCCCATAGACCAATATAATATCATTATTGGATTATATTGTCAAGATAATTGTCAGGATTTCTTTAATTTGATAGTGTTTTTTTTTACGACAGATAGATTCATTTCTAATGGAAATTGTAATTGAGTTCATAAATCTATTAATTGATGAAGGTGCTGGGGGCTTGGTGTTAAGTTTTCTGACCCAACACCCATAACCCAACACCCATAACCTGATTTATCACTGATAACTGATATTATCTTCACTCAGCAAAACTTTCAACCTTTTTGTTATTACCCTGCTGCCCATAAATGTTTTACCAATAGCCTGCATTTCTTCTTTTAACTGACTGTTATAATTTCTCAGACTGTTGAGTTCATTGTTTAATTTTTCTACTTCACCGTTCAATTTATTTATCTGTTCCGATGCTATTTCAAATTGTTCTTTAAATCCCATAGCAATATCTAACTCTTCCTTATAATTATTGCAGGATTCTTTTAATTCTTCCAGTTCTTTCGTTGTATGACTCATTTCTGTCACGGTATTGCTTATATTATCCAGTCTTTCTGCCGTTTCTTCAAGAGTTTTTAATGTATTTATTACTGATGGTTCTTCTTCCATTTCTTCGCCCTTCATGACTGTCAGTAATTCTTCAATACGTGCAAGGTTAAGGCTCGTTTTATCCGGAAGAATTGCCATAGATTCGGCAATATATGTTATTACATCTTTGAAATAATCTACTTTTTTCTGTAATTTATAAATATCTTTATTTAATTTGAATTGCATATTTAAATTTGTGTTATATAAATTGGTTTTACTTTCCAGTTCCTGTTCAAGAATTTCCAGCCTTTCCTTTAGCTCATTTATGTTTTCTTCATTTTCCGCACCTGCAGATGTTTTATCTGTTTCTGCCTGTTTCTGCAAATCTTTTATTTCAGAATCTTTTTCTTCAATAAGAGCAGATATTTTTGCTATTTCATTTTTTTGATTTCTACATGTATCTTCAAGTTCAAGTTTTATCTTTTCAAGTTTTTCAAATTTATTTTCTATTTCTTGAATTTGAAGTTCTTTTTCCTGGATTTTTAATTCATATTCTCTCTGTGTGCCAGTTGTTTCATCAGGTCTTTCCTGTTCGGAAGTAGATGGTCTTTCTGTTTTTAATTGTTCTATTTCCTGGCTTTTGGCCTCGATTTCGTCATCCTGCTCTGTTATTCTCTGTTCCTGAAGGTTTATTCTATCTTCCTGTTCACTGATTTTTTGTAATTGTTCCTCCAGTTCTTTCTTCTTTTCTTCGAGAGATTTTTCCTGTTCTTCCAGTTTTTTTCTGTATTCTTCGAGAGATTTTTCCTGTTCCTCTTGTTTCTTATTATATTCTTCTATAATTATATTCTGTTTTTCCAGGGTTTTATTAAATTCTTCTATTTTACTCTGCTGTTCATTCAGTTTTCCTTCATCCAGACCTGATTTCTTTTTTTCTTCTTCTGTTTCTTTTTTTATTGTTTCTATCTGTTTTAAAAGATTTATTTTTTCTTTTTCCAGGCCTGAGGTAATCTTATCCATTTCCAGTAGCGCTTTTTCCAGTTCTTTCTTTTCTTTTTCCAGCTGAATAAAGAGCTTCTTTTTGTTCAGGAACAGTTCCTGCATAGAAAGAAGCTTTTTCTTTAACTGTTTTATTTCAATAGATGTTCCTTCCATAGAAGATTTTTTAGTATCTTCCATTTCCTGTTTTGTTTCTTTTAATTTACTTTCAAGCTCTTCTACATTATTGGTAAGAGTATTTATTTGCTGAACCCTTATTTCTGCAAGTTTTTCAAAAGCAGTCATCTTTGCCAGAGCGTCTTCTGCCTCATGCTTTTTCATTTCCAGCAGTTTGTCTTTTGCATCTACCAGTGATTCCAGATCCTTTATTTTTTCTTCTTTTATTTTAAGATTCTTTTTCAGTGTTTTTTCATTTCCATCCAGAGATGCCGTGTCAAGAGATACTTTGTTTTTTGCATCGGAAGACAGTTCTTTTGTCAGATTGATAAATCCTAAAATTAGAAATTTATTAAATTTATTATCATCAAAAGTCCAGAAATCTTTATTACCTGGCTGGCAGAATGGCAGTTTTTCCAGAATAATAGATACAAGTTCTCTGCTTACAGGGCATATGGCATTGATTTCATCATAAATACTGTCAAAATGAACCGATACATCCTGAAAAGCTCTTGCTACCTGAAGAACCAGATTTGTAAGAGATAGGGAAGATTTTTGATAAAAGTTCTTCAAATTTTGAAATTGTTTTACTCTCCAGCTTTCATTCGGATAGGGATTCTTTTCATTACGTGTAAAGAATCTGTAAACCTTATTTGCCTGATCCAGAGGTATAATAAGTATAACATCTTCTTTGAAGAGAGACATTTCCTTGAACCATTCTTCCAGGCCTCTCAGATAGCCTGTTCTGTTATTTATATAGGCAGTATATTCTTTAAGCCTTCCGCAGACTTTTATTTCAATTATCATGGGATGGTCCGGAAAATAATGCCTCATACATGGCAGTATTTTCATGCAACCTCCGCTTATATCCGTATCAAATAAGGAGTAACGAACAGGGGCAGGTTTACATACCTGAAGTTTCTGATTTTCTTTCATTTCATTTACTTCTTCAACATCACGAAGAATATTATCCATAACAAGAGCCAGTTCAACTATAGAAGCTGGTTCTGTCGGAGGAACAGGTTCAGGCATCTCCTGGGGCTTTCTGAAAACTTTTTTGTTGATTTCTTTTCTTAGATTCCACAGATCTTTATCTACAAGCAAAAATCTTTCATCCTGATGGAGTTTGTATGTGAGACAGTCTATAAAAAGTTTATCGTCACTTTTTTTAAGATACCCTGCTATATTGTCAATGGTAACAGAAGTTTTTGAATTGGTAATAAAAAATTCAACTCTGTCCAGTTCTTTATCGGAAACCAGTTCTTTATCGGGAACTAATTCAGATAGACACCAGTAATAATCACTGCAGCCTGTAAACCTTTTATCACTTTCAAGTTTCCCCTGCAGTTGCTGTTCTATCAATCTCAAGTTGATTTCTTCGTCTCTTTTTTTAAAGACATAATTAACCAGATAATCAAAAAAAACAGGGCCCTTTTCTTTAATCAATGAATAGATGGAATCTATATCTTCACCGGTTATATTTTTGCTTGAAAAATCAGAACTCATTTTCTATCTATGTCTCCTTAAATATTTATTATTACTATACTTTTGCAGATTTTAAAAACTGTAAAAAAATAACCTATTTAATTTTCAGGTGTCAGGTGTCAGATGCTGGAGCAGGAAGATTAAAACCCCAAACTCCAGACCTATTTAACTATAAAGTCAGTAAAAACAAGGAAATTATGAAAAGTGCAAAAATATAGATTATTATCCCTTTAAAATTTCTAGCTCAATAGCTTACTTTCCTTTGAATTTTAAATAAAATTTTAAGATTCTAAATTTGACATATTGGATGCTGAAAGCTGACTGCCTATTTTAAAGCATATATATATCCGTCAGATGTCCCTATAATCAAAAATCCATCGGAAATAACAGGTGATGAAGAGAAGTTTATACCACTGTCAATACAGGATATTACCTCTCCTGTTTTTCCGTTTAAAATAAAGAGCTTTGTTTTTTCAGCATAGAAATAAAGAATACCTCCTGATACGGCAGGGGGCGTTTGAAACGGATCTTTGACTTTATAATTCCACAGCGGTTTGCCTGTTCCCGTATCTATAGCAATCATATGTCCGCTGTGAGTACCTATATAAACTGTACCTTCAAATACGACAGGAGTAGAAGTTATAGTTGAGGAAGTATTCAGAACCCATACTGGCTCTCCGCTATTAATATCAATACAATAAAGGTGGCCGTCATAGGAGCCTATAAAAATTTTACCCTGATAAATACTTGGAGATGAGGATATACTGTATCCTGTTTTAAATTTCCATTTTAATTCTCCATTTTCCGTGGAAAGAGCATAAACATGACTGTCAAGGGAACCGAAATATACGACATTTTCACATACAACAGGTGAGGACATAATAGTTCCTCCTGCGTTGAATTTCCATATGAGTCTTCCCCCATTTACATCTATGGCATAAAAATAAGAATCATAAGAACCTGTATAAACAACTTCTCCCGACAGGGCAGGAGTACAGGTTATCAGGCCGTCTGTTTTGTATTTCCATTTGAGGCATATGGCATTTATGTCGATAGAATAGAGATTGCAGTCCATACATCCTGCATAAAGAGTACCTTCATATATAATGGGGGATGAAGCAAGTTGACCTCTGACTTTATATTCCCAGAGACATGTGCCGTCATTCATATTGAGAGCATATATGTAATTATCATAGGCAGATATATAGGCCATATTATTAACGATGGCAGGACTGGAAATGGCTCCTCTACCGGCTTTATATTTCCATCTGAAACGGGGTACACCCTTGAGAGGTTCTCCCTGGGCACCGGTTCTCTCAGGATTCCCTCCGAGCATAGTCCAGCTTGCTTTTTTTACAAAGGTTTTGGCCAGTCTTTGATAAACAACACCGAGAGCGCCTTTCATTTCCGTAGCAGAACCGAACCTGTTTGCCAGATCTTTTTGAAGTGCTTTGTTTACAACTGCTTCTATTTCTTTTGAAAGATCTGTCCTCAGTCCTGATAAAGGGGGATAGCTGAATTGAACATTGTACAGTGCCGGGTCTATTCCGCTCAGCAGGTAATGCATGATTACTCCAAGGCCATATATGTCCGACCTTGGTTCTATTATCCCTTCATACTGTTCCGGAGGAGAATACCCCTGTATATATATAGGCGCTTTCTCCGGTTCAGGAATAAGTATACGGGAAATACCGAAATCAATTAAAACCAGGCGGCCTGTATCTCTTGAGAACATTATATTGGTTGGCTGAAGGGTTCCGCATAAAATATCATTGCTGTGAAGATATTCCATTGCTTCACATATGCGGAAACTTACCTCTATAACCTGTTTCTCGCTGAAAGGCATCTTTGTTTTAAGCAGATAGGTCTGTAATATTTCATCTAAATATTCCCCTACAATAAATTCCATTATAAGATAGAGGCACCCTTTTTCAGCAAAACAATCAGTAACCTTGCAGAGACACGGGTGGTTTAATTGCATAAATCTCTGGCCCTGAGTCATGAAACGTTCTATTATTTCTTCTTTTTCCTGGCGGGATGAAGCTGTAATAATCATTTCTTTCGCTACCATTGTTTTATCATTATCGTGCGTATCGGCAATAGTATATTTGGCATACCTGTCTCCTGTCCCATCAATACGAAGTATATCCATCATACGATATCTGTTGTTTAATAGTATTTCATTGCCATCCATAATTTTTTTCTTCCTTTATGTGATAGTGTTTTTAACTCAATCCTCATTACCTTTTCCATATGTATCTTTCGAATAAGAGAATTCATAATCTGCAATAACAACAGTATCTCCGTCTTTTATCCCTTTTTTCTCCAGTGCTTCTATAATACCGCTGCGATAGAGATGCTTCTGTAAATGTCTCAAACATTCTTCATTGTCGAGATAGGTCATTGAAACTTTCTTTTCTATCATATTTCCTGTTACTATATATATTCCGTCTTTTATTTCAATAGATAATTCCCTGAGAGGCTTCCGGGGAAGAGAAATATCTCTCATTTCATGGATTTCATCTTTTTTTCTATCT
>JBEHWP010000061.1:0-14420 GCA_040217665.1 Vulcanimicrobiota bacterium | reverse complement strand
TGCAATGGAAGGTCTACTGGAAAAAATGATTTCCGATTATGAGATAAAAATACCGGACAGAAAAGCTCCTGTAAGACTCCTGTCAGGAGGAAATCTTCAGAAATTACTCCTTGCAAGAGAGCTGGAAGGAGATCCGAAACTCATTATAACAGTATATCCTTCAAGAGGCCTCGATATAGGTGCCACGGAATTTGTCCATAAAGTCATTCTGAAGCAGAGAGAAAGAGGTGCCTCCGTTTTACTTGTCTCGGAAGATTTAGATGAACTTATGAGCCTGAGTGACAGAATAGCGGTCATGTATGAAGGGAAAATAATGGGAATCCTTCATAGAGAAACCTTTAATAAAGAAGCCATAGGGCTTATGATGGCAGGAACAGAAAGTAACTGAATATAGTAATAGGATTTTTCTTGTAAATGTAGAATAAATAATTCTATAAAATTATAGTTTATATGTGAAGGGTGAAGAGTGAAGAGTAGTGGCGCCCCCCTGTGGTCGCCCGATATCGGTGAAAATACGCATCACGCATCACGCATTACCCGTCACGCGTCACGCGTTACGCGTCACGATAAGAAATTATAACAGAGTCATCATATGCAATTAACATTTGAAAAACGTATAACCAGGCCGACATGGCTTTCTTATGCAGTCCCTGCCGGTTCAATAATAACGGGTCTTTTGCTGGGGGCGATTTTTCTTTTTTGTGCAGGAGTAAATCCCCTGGAAGCTTATTCCGAAATGCTCCACGGTGCTTTTGGAAGTAAATATGCTTTCTCCGAAACAGTTGTCAAGACAATTCCTCTTATACTCATAGGACTCGGTGTAGCAGTAGCATTCAGAATGTTGCTATGGAACATAGGAGCTGAAGGGCAGTTTTATATGGGAGCCATAGGAGCTACGTGGATTGCCCTTACTATGGGCCATCTGCCTGCACCTGTTCTCCTTACTCTTATGTTTCTGTCAGGTTTTCTTTTTGGCGCTCTGTGGGGGTTGATACCGGCTCTTCTCAAGGCCTATGGAGGAGCAAATGAAATCATAACTACCCTTATGTTGAATTATGTGGCTATAAATTTCTGTGATTACCTTGTCTATGGCCCGTGGAAAGACCCTGACGGTAAAGGTTTTCCTCTTACTGCCCAGTTTTCGGACAATGCCTGTCTGCCTCTTTTATACAAAAGAATACATCTCGGCCTTGTATTTGCCATAGTCTCAATAATCATCATTTATCTGGTCATGAATAAAAGCAAATGGGGTTATGAGATAAGGGTTACAGGAGAAAATATCAGGGCTGCCGGTTATGGAGGCATAAATGTAATCAAAAATATACTCCTTATTATGATATTATCAGGCGGTATATCTGGTATAGCAGGTATGGCGGAAGTATCGGGCCTTACTCACAGGCTTCAGCATGGTTTTTCTCCAGGTTACGGCTATACTGCCATAATTGTTGCATGGCTTGCCAGACTTAACCCGATAGGAATGACCCTTGTGGCATTTCTTTTCGGCGCCCTTTTAGTAGGAGGGGATCAGATACAGATGTCCATGAATTTACCCGGTTCTATGACAGGAATAATACAGGGTGCCATACTTTTTTCCGTCCTTGGCGGCGAAATATTCAGCCAGTATAAGATTAAGTTTTTGAAATAGTGAGTCGTGAAGTGAGCTTTTAATATGGATTTAATCAATCAAATCAAAGAAGAAGCAAAAAAAAATTTTCTGAATGCCAGAGGCAGTCATGACTGGTCCCATACGGAAAGAGTTTATAATCTTGCCGTTCATATAGGCAAGAAAGAGGGAGCAGATATGGAAATTTTATCTATTGCTGCCTTACTCCATGATATCGGAAGGGATTGTGAAAGTAAATCAAAGGGACTTGTGTGTCATGCTGAAAAAGGTGCCTCTATGGCAGAAGAATTGCTGAAAAAATACAATATCCCTTCTGGAAAAATAGAAGCAATTGTTCATTGTATATCGACTCACAGATTCAGAGGGAATAAATGTCCATCTTCTCTGGAAGGCAGAATATTATTCGATGCTGATAAACTTGATTCCATAGGTGCAGTAGGTATAGGAAGGGCTTTCCTTTTTGCCGGTGAAACAGGTGCGAAATTGCATAATAAAGATATTGATATATCTAAGACATTACCTTATACTCAAGAAGATACGGCATGGAGGGAATTTATATTTAAATTAAATAAAATTAAAGATAAAATGCTTACTGAAGAAGGGAAAAGAATTGCCCTTGAAAGACATAAAGTAATGGCAGATTTCTTTGACCGTCTTAACATGGAAGTAGACGGTTTGGTGTAACTATTCATTCTGTATCTACCGTCTCTTAAGGGACTGTAATAAAAAATTGCCAGATTATTATAGTGTGCCAAGAAAAAAACTTCTGTTTTTAAAAGGTTAAGGATGTTGGTTCCCGGGTGTTGGGAGAATATTAAAACCAAAACCCATCACCTGTAACCCAACACCTGATTTATATAAAAAAACCGGAAAAATTTAACCTGGTGGACTATAGAATTAATCCAGGGAATCCTTTGTCTGTAAAGAAAACCTTCGGAGGTTTTATGTATTATAGAAAAATTTTGATAGCAGACGATGATACGACTATTTTAAGATTATATACAAGTGTATTGACAAAGAAAACTTCTGTTTTAGAGGAAGATTTTATCCTGGAAACATTCGAGAACGGCAGATCTTTACTGGAACATTTTAAAAGTGAATGGAACAGCGGAAACAGAATACCTCTCTGTATACTCGATATGAATATGCCCGGTATGGATGGTCTGGAAACTGCCAGGGAAATAAGGAATATTGACAGTAATGTTATTATAATTATTGTTACTGCTTATGCCAACACATCTCTTGCAACACTGAAAGAAAGCCTCAAACAAAATATTTATTACATAAGAAAACCTTTTAATAAAGAAGAAATTTATTGCCTTACAGATTCTCTTGTTAAAGGATGGAATAAAAATTTTGAAGTCTCTAAATATAAAGATCAGCTTGAAGAACTGGTAGTTAAACGTACCTGTGAACTTGAAACTGTTATTGAAAAGCTTGAAAAAGAAATTGCTACCAGAATTCAGGTGGAGAAATCACTTCGTGACAGTGAAGAGAGATACAGACATATTACCAATACAATTACGGATTATATCTATACTGTGCATTTACAGGATAATAGACCTGCAAAAACAATCCACAGTCCCGCCTGTGTCGCCATTACAGGTTACAGGACTGAAGAATTTAAACTCAATCCCTATCTGTGGTTACAGATGGTACCGGAAGAGGATAGAAAGATAGTAAAAGATTATGCCGCACAGATTTTGTCCGGTGGAAATGTAAAACCGGTAGAACATCGTATAATACATAAAAATGGCTCTGTAAAATGGATAAGAAATACACCTGCTCTCCATTATGATAAACTGGGAAACCTCCTTTCTTATGACGGACTTGTTCAGGACATTACAGAGAGAAAACAGGCTGAAGAGGCTCTCCATGACAGACTTGCCATGGAAGAACTGGCAACAATTATTTCAAGTTATTTTATAAATCTTCCTTTCTCCGAAGTTGACAGGGAAATTATCTGTGCCCTTCAGTCCATAGGAGAGTTTGTGGGAGTCGATCGATGTTTTATAAGTCTTTATTCAAGTGAATATAATAAACTTGAACTTATATATGAATGGTGCAATAATGATGTAATACCCGGCGCAAATATGGTGTTTCTGGAACAGATATTCAATGACCCGGAAAAGCTTGAAAAGTTTGATCATCTTTATATATCTTCCCTTTCGCCTTTTTACGGAGACACCGGTATAGGGAAAGCACTGCTTCAGTCTTACGGTATACAGTCCATACTTACTATTCCTCTCAGGTTCAGTAATAAGCAGACCGGATGTTTCGGCCTTTATTCGGAAAAGAGTGAAAAAGTATGGAAAGAAGAAGACATAAGGCTTTTAAAGATGGTGGGAGAAATATTTGTTCATTCTCTGGAAAGGAAACAGGCAGAGGAAGAGCTTAAGAAATACAGGGAACGTCTTGAATATCTTGTAGCAGAACGTACGGCAGCACTTACAAAAGCGACGGACCAACTGGTAAGAAGCGAACGTCTTGCTGCCACAGGCCAGCTGGCTGCTTCTATTGCCCATGAAATAAATTCACCTCTTCAGGCAATAACAGTTTTGCTGAGCAATCTCAAACTTAAATATAAAGATGACGATTATCTGTCAGATAATATTGAGATACTGAGAGACGCTTTCGGAAGTATCAGGGATACAGTTAAAAATCTTCTCGATCTTAACCGTCCCGGTAAAGAAAAAAAACAGCCAGTACATATAAATAAAGTTATAGAAAATACAATTTCCCTTTTGAAAAGTTATTTAAAGAAAAATTCTGTGAAGATTACTCTTAATTTGTCTGAAAAAAATCCTCTTATTATAGCGTCACCCCAGCAATTGGGACAGATCTTTGTAAATCTCATAAATAATGCTATAGAAGCAATGAGTGTTTCAGCAAATAAAAATGAAATATTCATAGAAACAGATTTTGAAAAAGAATATGTTATAATTAAAATCAGGGATACGGGAATCGGTATACATGAAGAAGAACTAAAGAATATCTTCGATCCATTTTATACAAAGAAAAAAGTAATGGGTATGGGGGTTGGACTCACTATATGTCATGGTATTGTCGAAGAACATAAAGGTACCATAGAGGCGAGAAATGCTGCAGGAAGAGGAGCGGAGTTTGTTATAACTCTGCCGGTAAAACAGTAATCAGTGACCGGTAACCCTGTAACCTGTGAGTATTATAAGCATCTTGCCCGTCATAATTCAGTAAAAAGGAGAATTACCATGAATAAATACAGCATACTTTTAGTTGATGACGACCGGTTAATTTTAAAAGCTATGGCTTTATCAATTAAGAACAAGGGATACAGAGTTACTACTGCAGCCAGCGGCGAAGAAGCAATTAATATTTTATCAAAAGAGCATATTGATTTAGTCATTACAGATCTTGTTATGGAACAGGTTGGAGGAATTGACGTTCTCAGAAAAGCAAAAGAAATTGACAGCGAAATTATGGTTATCATACTGACCGGTTACGGAGATATAACATCTGCCATAGAAGCGCTCAGATCTGACGCAGATGATTATTTGTTGAAACCATGTGAAGATGAGGAAATTTATTTTAAAATAGCAGGTTTACTTGAAAAACAGGATCTCAGAAGAAAAATAAAAATCTATGAGAAAATATTGCCTGTTTGCAGTGTATGCAAACAAATAAGAGATGATACGGATAAAGTCCATGGAACCGGTGACTGGATGTCGCTGGAGAACTATGTCTGTAAAAAATCCGGTATGGAGTTCTCCCATACCTATTGCCCTGTATGTAAAAAGAAAGTACTTGAAGAATTGGAAAGAGAGTTCGGCGAGTAGTTAGTAGTGAGAAGCAGGTGCGACCCCCTGTAGTCGCCCGGTACCAGTAAAACATGCATTACGAATTACGCATCACGAACCACCCGTCACGCGTTACGCGTCACGATTAATCTATTTGTTAATTACCTTCTCTGAGTTCTTTTTTCAATCCTTCAAGTATAAACAGTGTGGCAGTTTTATTCAGATAATTTTCAGGATAAGGACTTGTAGACGAATAAATACACTTAAAGCATCCGTTTTCACATTTACATCTCATTACCAGGTCAAAAGCCTGATTTACAATATGAGGGAATAATACGGCCCCTTTTAAGGCATATCCTATTCCTCCGGGATGTCTGTCATATATAAATACAGTAGGTTTACCTGTTACGGGATGAAAAGGATTTACCGCAGTTCCAATGTCTCCTGTTTCACATAGAGTAAATACAGGAATAATACAGGAAATAACATGACCTGTACCATAAAGTCCTCCGCTTATATCGAGACCTGCATTCCTGAGAGTCTTCTGTACGGATCCTGACAGGGTAAACCAGAAACCTGTCGTTTCCATAACAGATGCTTCAAGATTAAGGGGTAATGTTTTTAAATACATACCTGTAAGCAATTCTATCTGTCTGTATGATGTACATTTTTCTTTAATCTTAAGTTTTCCATGATAAATTTCTTTGAACATAGTGTCTTTAACCGGAGATATTTCAACTTCTGTTATAATCTGTGGTTTTGTATAATATCCTGCTTCGTCTCCCACTACATAGATTTTTTTCTTCTTTTCATCCAGTTCCAGAACTCTGAAGGTTTCTCCCTGATGTATATATATAGCATCAGGATGAAAATAAAATTTTACATTCCTTTTATATATGTATCCGAGTGTATTACAGGGAGGAGAATTATTCACTATTTCATAGTTTTCGCCGGAAGAAGAACGTAAATGGAAGTCTTCTGCCGGATAATAGTTATCTATATTCCAGTGAAACCTGTGTTCTTTGTAAAATAAATAGTTTTTCTCGTTGTATGCCCTGATAAAAGGTAAGAGAGAACTGCCGAAATAATATTCGTCTCCCTCTGAAAGGGGCAGTTCATAAGATGCACATCTCAGGTGCCCGTCTGTTATATAAGGATTATCAGTATCTATAATACAGGTTTCATAATTTGAATTGAAGAAATCATTTCCATGATGGAGATAATACTGATCGTGAGGAGAAGCAGATGAAATTACTACGACTATAGAAGAACCTGTTCTTCTCCCCACCCTTCCTGCTTCCTGCCATACACTCATAATACTTCCAGGGAAACCAACTATGACACAGGCATCCAGTGAGCCTATATCCACTCCTACTTCCAGGGCGCTTGTAGTTACTACTCCCAGAATTTCTCCTGATACAAGCTTCCTCTCTATTCTTCTTCTGAGTTCAGCCACATATCCTGCTCTATAGGAAGTAATTCTGTCTACAAGAGAAGAATGACTGCCTGAAAGTAGATCCTGTGTTGTTTTCATTATTATTTCAGCCTGAACCCTTGTCCCTGTGAACACTATTGTTCTTACATTTGAAGATATGAGATGATAGAGGAGAAGGCTTGCTTCCGTATTTATACTTCTCCCCGGACCTTCTTCCTGTGCAGGTTCCCAGAAAAGAAAGGTTTTTTCTCCGGAAGGAGCACCACTTTCTCCAATAAGCTCAAAATCCAGAAGAGTAAGTTTTCTGGCAAGTTCAAGAGGATTGGCTATTGTAGCAGAAGAACATATAAATTGCGGATTACTGCCATAATGGTGACAGATTCTCCTGAAACGCCTCAATACAAAGGCAATATTCGAGCCGAATATGCCTCTGTATGTATGTAATTCATCCAGCACAACAAATTTAAGATTTTGAAAAAAATGTTTCCATTTTTCATGATTCGGTAAAATACCAATATGTAACATGTCAGGTGTAGTAATAATAATATTTGCATTTTTTCTGAGTTTTCTTCTTGTTTCTGTTGGAGTATCACCATCATATATGCCGTAATTAAAATCTCCGTAATAAAAAGCATAGTTATATTTTTCAAGTCTTGCAGATTGATTCTGAGCCAGAGCCTTTGACGGGAATATATAAAGAGCTTTGTTGGATATGTTACCCATGATGGATTCAATCACAGGAAGATTATAGCAGAGAGATTTTCCGCTTGCAGTTCTGGTAGATATAACTATATTTTTCCCTTCTTTTATGGCGTTTATAGCATCTACCTGATGACTGTAGAAACTGGTAAGGTTTCCTTTTTTTAATATTTCTTCCAGCCTCCAGTGGATAGGACTGCTCAACTCACCATAAACCGCTTCTATGGCAGGAAGATTTTTTTGAAAGATTATTCCTTTTTCTTCCCCTATTTCCTGAAAAAAATTCATTAATAAATCATGGTAGAACATATTATGGTTACCTGCTTTATAAATCGTGACGCGTGACGCGAGTGGAAATGCCATGTGCTATACATCATTAAGAATATTTTCTAAAAATTTCAATGCTTCTTCTCTTGTTTTAATTATTCCTTCAACCTGCTGTTCTTCTATGAGATAAAATATTTTTTTAAACTCCGGCCCCGGTTTCAGATTAAATAATTCAATTAAATCATGTCCTTTTATCAGACGGGTACTTTCCCATAAAGGTTTTATCTTATTATAATAAATGTTTAATATATGAGTGACTTCCTTTTTTGAGATTATCCCTGCAGAAAGTGCTGTAAAAAGTATAGCTATACCATCATTACCTGTTTTACGAAAAAAATCCAGAATAAATATATTACCGGTTTTGTTTTTTTCCTGAACTATATCTCTGTAATATGTCACGAGTCTGGTTATAGTATCTGTTTTATAATTACTCATTTTAAGATTACGACAGATATTTTCTATTAAATTATATGTTCCCTGAAGTAAAAAACTGAATTTTGTCATGGATTTTCTGGATGGACCTGCCATATAAATATTTATCTCTTTTGAATATTCCGGAAACATATGTATAAATTCTCCTGAAAGTATGTTTTCCAATGTTTCGTATATATGCCAGTCCTGCTGTGGAACCTCCGGAATTATAGCCATAAATAATCCACTGTCATACATCTGTTTTGCATATTTAGAACTTTGATCTGAGTCAAGCATTTTAAACAGTTCTGTTTCTATTCTTTCCCGTGAAACCCTTATTATTCTGTCTTTGTAGCTCTTTATTAATTTAATTGTATCAGGAGAAATATCAAAATTTAATTTTGATGCGAACCTGAATGCTCTGACCATTCTCAGAGGATCATCTGTTAATGAGTTCTCTGAAACCACTCTTATAATTTTATTTTTGATATCGTCCATACCGCCGGTCGGGTCTATAAAATTACATTCATGACTGGAAAAACAATCATTAAATGATATGGCAATGGAATTTATGGTAAAATCTCTTTTATATATGTCCTCAATTATATCATTGCCTCTTGTTTGAGAGAAATCCATCGTAAGTTCGCTGTTTCTGTTTTTTTTTATTACAACCCTTCCTGTTTCCTCTTCCTCGTCAAGCATTACAAAAGAACCGCCTGCTCTTCTGGAGAATTTCCTGGCAAGTTTAAGGGCCATATCAGATGTAAAATCCATGTCAGTATTTTTATTAACAGTGCCTGTGAGATAATCCCTTAATATTCCTCCCACTATATAAACTTTGCTGTCAAGTTCTTTTGAGAGAAGGAAAAGTTCTCCGTAAAGAGGATCATTCAGAATAGTCGTTCGTAAATTCTCTAAATCTATATTCAATTAAATCGTAACGCGTGACGCGTAACGCATGACGCGTCACGAATCACCACTCACTTTCTCCAATGCTTTTTCTTTATGATTTTTTATTTCTATATTTTTGGGAGCCAGTTTCAGTGCTTTATCAAAACATTCAAGACCTTCTTTATATTTGCCGAGAGCCAGTAAGATTTCGCCCTTTGTATCCCATGCGGCATGATTATCAGGTGTTACCTTTATAGCTCTTTCGGCACATTCAATGGCTTCTCTGTAATGTTTCAGTTTGTATAAACTATTTGCTTTGTTATTCCATGCATAACCGTATCCGGGATCAATCTCCAGAACCTTATCGTAACATTTGATAGCTTCTTTATACTGTTGCTCTTCATGGAGGGCGACACCTCTGTTAAACCAGGCAATAAGGTAATTGGCGTCAATATTTATTGCTTTATCATAACACTTTATGGCTTCTCTGTATTTTTTTTGTTCAGACAGGGAATCACCTTTATAAATCCACGCGTTACCGTATTCAGGATTAATCTCCAGTGCTTTATCATAACAATTGATGGCCTGTGTGTATTTTCCCTGCCCGAAAAAGGCATTGCCTTTATTAAACCAGGCATAAAGATATTTTGGCTCAATGTTCAATGCTTTATCATAACATTCAATAGCTTCTTTATATTTTTTTCTTTTTGCCAGAACAAGACCTTTATTATACCAGGGGGCACTGTACATAGGATCAATTCTTAAAGCTTTATCATAACACTCCAGGGCATTTTCATAGTTTCCCTCATATTCCATGGTAAGTCCTCTGGAAAACCATATTTTACTGTAATTAGGGTCAATCTCCAGTGCTCTGTCATAACAGTTCAGTGCTTCTTTATAGTTACCCAGTTTATGCATGGCATTACCTCTGTCAAACCATGCATAGGTATATTTACTGTCTATCTGAATAGCTTTATCGAAGCATTTGACTGCTTCTTCATTTTTTCCCATGTCAAATAATGTTTTCCCTTTGCTGTACCAGACCCCGGCAGAAGGAGAAAGTTCTATGGCTTTATCAAAACACTCTATTGCTTCTTCATATTTTCCCAGTTTGTACAGATGAATTCCTTTACTGTACCAGGCATCAGAATAGTTCAGGTCTATTTCAAGAGCTTTATTGTCACATTGTATTGCTTCTTCGTATTTTCCCAGTTTAAATAGAATATTTCCTTTATTTATAAGACCATGAACATATGATGGTTCTATTTCCAGAGCTTTATCATAGCATTTAATTGCTTCTTCGTATTTTTTCTGAATATATAAACTATTGCCTTTATTTTCCCAGGCTTCCAGATATTTACTGTCTCCATTCAGTGCTTTATCATAGTACTTTATAGATTCTTCGTATTTGCCTTCATAATACAATCCCATTCCTTTACCATTCAGGGCACAGGCAGATAGTGGTTCAATATCTATGGCTTTATCAAAACATTTTATACCTTCATCATATCTGTTCTTATCATAAAGGGCATATCCTTTATTAATCAACGGAACTATATATTTCGGGTCAAGTTCTATAGCTTTATCATAACATTTAATTGCTTCTTCATAGATTTTTATCTGCTTCAGGGCATTTCCCCTGTTAACCAGAGCAGGAATATACTTCGGGTCAAAATTGAGAGCCTTATTGTAATATTTTATTGCTTCTTCATAGTGCTTTTTTTCACTCAAAGCCAGTCCTCTGTTATTCAATATATAAGGGAGAGATTTCCAGATAAGAATAGATAACAGTGCCACTGCGATTATAGCAGTCAGAACTTTAACATGTTTTTTCCCGGAACTATATTGTTCCACTGGAATTTTTTCATATGAATTCCCATTTTTTTTGCAGAAAAAATTTTCCAGTTCAGATTTCATTTCTTTAGCACTCATATAACGATCTCCGGCTTCCCTTGACAGAGCTTTCATAACAATAGCTTCAAGGTTTGACGAAACAGATGGTTTTAAGTCTCTTACAGGTTTAAATGAAAGAGGAGCCTGTGGAAGTTCACCTGTAAGAAGACAGTGCATTGTGCCACCGAGAGAGTAAATATCGCTTCTTGGCTCAGGTTTGCCCTGAAAAACCTCTTCCGGTGCAAAAGCAGGTGTGCCTATTACGGTCATTGTACTTTCACTGCCCGGTGTTACCGGTCTTGCTATACCGAAATCTATGAGTATTATTTTTTCATCTTTACGAACCATAATATTGCCCGGTTTTAAATCGCGATATACAATCGGTGGTGACTGATTGTGGAGATAATCCAGTGCATCCAGTATTTCTATAGACCATTTTATTACTATATCTTCGGGGATGCCCCCTTTTCTATAAGAATTTATAACTGTTTCCAGATCTTTACCTTCAATATAATCCATTACAAGATAGTAACGTCCGCCTTCCACAAAATAATCCTTTACTACAGGAAGATTTGGATGTCTGAAATGATAAAGGATTTTCGCTTCTTTTCTGAAACTATCAATCATATATTGATTTTCTTCCGTAGAAACTGCAGGTGTTAACATTTCTTTTACCGCGCAGATACTCATTTCAAACCTGTGATCAACTGCTTTGTAAACTGCTCCCATTCCACCACTCTTAATCTTACCTTTTATTTCATAACGTTTATCAAGCATTGTGCCGATTTTTAAACCATCATAGGGATTGACTGTTTCTCTGCCACAGTTTTTACATAATCTTTCGTTATCTTTATTTTCATGACCGCATTTGTTACAATATATTGCCAATGTTTTACACCTCAGGGGCGTGACGCGTGACATGTGACCGGTGGAGGCTATCCACACATTCACTATTCACTGTTTACGCTAAAAGTCCTGCTATGTGAATAATTCTGGAGAAAAAAGAGGATTTTTTTGAAAAGTGTGAAATTTTATAATTATAGTTAGTTTCATATCCTCGCGTAACGCGTAACGCGTTACGCGTTACGAATTATTTAAATTTTAATAAAATACAATAACGATTCCTCGCGTCACGCGTCACGTGTCACGCGTCACGCGTCACGAATATGAGGTTGCCCTATGCTTTTGGGACTTAAAACTGATATCGGTTCTGGAAACAGGGAAAAAGGTAATGAAGATAACCTTATTGCTCTTAATCTTCATATAGATAAAGGGCCAGATTGCGGGGAATATCATATTCTACTTCTTGCCGATGGCATGGGAGGGCTTGATAAGGGTGAAATGGCAAGTGCCCTTACAATCAGAGGAATTACAAAGCATTTAATAAACAGACTTGTAACTGAAAAAGGAATGTTTTCCTCTCCTGAAGAACCGGTTGAACCTGGAATACTGTTAAAAGAAGCTATAGAAATGTCCAATCTTCTTGTTTATAACACAGGAAAAAGAGATAAATGGTCGGGTGAGATGGGGTCTACTATAGTTGCAGGATTAATAAAAGATGGTAAACTTTTTATAGCTCATGTAGGTGATAGCAGAGCTTATTTAATAAGAAAAGACAGAATAGAAAAACTTACTACAGATCATTCTCTTGTACAGGCTCTTTATGAAAGTCATTTGATTAATACATCTCAGTTTTACAGCCATCCTCAAAAAAACATTATAACCAGAGCAATAGGATTTGCTCCGAAAGTAGAAATTGAAATAAACGAAAAAAGAAAAGGTAAGCCTGTTACACTTCAGGAAAATGATTTTATACTGCTCTGCAGTGACGGATTATCTAACGTTCTGGAAGAAGAAACAGATATACTGGGGACTGTGAAAAAACATAGCAATAACCCTCAGCTAATAGTGAATGAACTGATAGAACTTGCAAACTTAAGAGAAACAGATGATAATGCTACTGTAATATGTGCTTCCATAGAAGCAAAGGATCTGGATTTTTCCCGTATTATACCGGCTTCTGTGAAAAAAACTGTTTCTAAAAAAGCAATCCAGAAAAAAGTCCCTACTGTAACACTGTCATCTCCTGTGATTTTATGCCATTATTGCGGCCATAAAAATTTCCTGGGAGATATAAACTGTTCTTCCTGCGGAAAACCTCAGATATTTATCTTAAGAAAACCAGAAATAATAATAATTGACGGCCCTGATAAAGGCAAAAGTCTTGTAATGGAACGTGATGAAATGTATATAGGAAGAGAGGAAGATTGTAATGATCTGGTCATACATGAACCTCCTGGAAGAGAGTTTATATCCAGGAAACATCTGAAAATATTTAAATCCTGTGAAGAATACTGGATAGAAGATCTTATGAGTTCAAATGGTACAAAGATAAGAGGACAGCAGATACGTGGAAAAAAACTAAAACTTATGGATAGAGAGCTGATTGTTCTCGGTATGAATACACTGGAGTTCAGTATGTAAATGAAATTATCTGTCACGCGTCATGCGTCACGAATTACGAAAGGATAATTTATTATGAAAGAAATACTTAACAAAATAAAAGGTTATTTTAATTTTACACAGAGCCTTGTTATTACATATATAATCTATGCATTAAAAACTCTTCTTCTGATTATGATATTCGGAATAGGCGTGGAAGCAGTACTGGACGGGTGGTTCTATAGCAGTTATATTTCCTGGAAGGTGGGTATTACGGCAGCAACTGCCATTATGATAATTGTTATATTCATATTCTGGAAACATACCAGTTTTGCGGAAAAATGGACCATAGCTATTGTATTTCCCATCATATTTTTAATAGCAGGTACTATTATTTATGGAGTGGAAAATGAAGGAGGCCCTTTTATATTCAGGCAGGGTAACCCCAGACTTATAAGCATACTCTTTTTATTTGTAGCTCTTATAGAAACTATAATGATTACAACAACATATAAAATAAGTGGTATATTTAAAGTATTAATATTAATTATGTTATTTCTTACAATAGCAGGTTTTTCCATACCGATAATCCTGTCTCAGAATCTTCAACAGGCCCTTCAGGGACAGGCATCTACATTGCTGGGTTCACTGCCTTTCTTTCTCAGACCGACTTTCCTCGGACTGTTTTTATTTTTTCCCTTTGTAATATTTATCATCATATGGGAAATAGTAAAAACCGTTAAAGAAGGAGTAAAAATAGACAGAATAAAAACTGTATATCCTCTCGTACCTTCATTATTATTACTTATAGTAGGAGTCAGAACGCTGATCTTCAGTGCCCCTGTTGAAAAGATATTTTCTCCTGAAGACTTTAAAGGTAAAAGAGGCAGGGCCAATATAGCATGCCATGCTCAGGGAGGAC
>JBEHWP010000060.1:0-14420 GCA_040217665.1 Vulcanimicrobiota bacterium | reverse complement strand
CCGGGTCTATTATATACTGTAAGTTATATACGAGAGAAGAGATGCCTATGTTACAGAAAGTAAACATTATTACTCAGGCTTTTGTAAATGGTCTGATAGATATACTAAAAGACAAACTGCATGGTGTGTATATCTATGGTGCAGCAGCTTTCCCTGATGATGTTCCTACCGGTGATATTGATTTCCATGTAATTCTAAAGAGTGAACTTACAGATAATGAACGCTCAGAGTTAGAAGAATTCCATAATTCTCTTGCCAGTAAATTCCATCCTCTCGGTGGTGAACTGGATGGATATTATATCCTTCTGGCAGATGCACTTCGCAAAATACCACCACAGAGCCAGTTATGGAAAAGAGCTACAGATAAATCCTGGGCACTTCACCGTGAACATATTCTGGCAGGAAGATGTATTGTTCTTCACGGACCGGCTCCAGAGGAAATATATCAGCCTGCATCATGGCCGGAAATAGAGACTGCTCTGTATGAAGAATTGGATTTTATAGAGAAACATCTGGACAAATATCCTGCCTACTGTATCCTGAATATGTGCCGGCTGATTTACAGTTTTGAGACGAAGGATGTGGTTCTTTCAAAAGCACAGGCATCAGACTGGGCTTATAATAATCTATCACAGTGGAAACGTCATATAGAATTGGCAAGGAAATCTTATGCCCATCAGTCAACAGCAGAAGATAATCAGTTTCTACTAACTGAAGTTGAGAAGTTTCTTGATTTTACCAGAGAGAGTATTGAACAAACCTGCCAGAAGGAGAAGAACAATATAAATATGGAATATCGACCAGCATATGAAAAAGAATATGACACCATCTATATGATGGGCTATGACACCTGGTCAGAAGGTCACTCTGTAGAAGAATATCTGAGTATCTGCAGGACTTCAAAGAAGTATAAATCAGGCCGGTGGTTTATCCTATCTGAAGATAGCATACTGAAAGCATCTCTTCTGATTCATTCTTTTAACGACTGGGGAACCAGAGTCATCCGTGGAATAGGTTCTGTCGCAACACAGCCGGAATTCCGTCAGAAAGGCTATGGACATAAGATAGTTAAAGAGTCTATTACTGACCTGACCAGGAGAGAAAACACCAGTATTATCTTTCTCTATTCGGACATCAGCCCGGATTTCTATATGAAACATAGTTTTGTAACCCTGCCAGAGGCATATCAGACAGCACGTAATTCTGTCCTGATGGCATTGATGCTTCCCCGGTATGACGAAGCTATCATTGAAGAATATCGAGACCAGATACCGAAGTATTTCTGATAGGATGTCGTTTCTCGCCAGCCAATCATGTCATCTATCAACATCATAATGACAATCTCTATAAATAGTAAGGTTTCATTGCCCGGTTATACCGGTGACGCCAGTTGAAGCACCACTGGCAGATGCTTCATCGAATTCGAGTAATACTTGTTCTCCTTGTTTAAATTGAAGAACAATTCTGCCTATTGTATCTATCTCAGCTTTTACTAAACTTTCTGGTACAGGAGGGTCTGAAGGTAATTTCTTATTATTCAACCAATCTACAACCATTTGCTTGGCTTTTTCTTCCCCTACTTGTTTTTCCCATATGTTGTAATATTTGCATATCATTGATACTTGCATAGCATTAGTAGGGGTTGCTGTTAAAACAGGAGTAGAAAGGGATGGTTTATTCTCTGGTTTCCTATAACTCCATACCCTGACAGCTACAACTATCACACATAGCACTATGACCAGTTCTATGATTGTTATAGTATTTCTCTTCATTACGCTGCCTCTGCATTTCTGTTTACTTTGCCCCTGGTGACACGGATGCTCTTACTGCCCCTTATAATAAATTAATACTCTTCAAAATCAAAAGACTTAAACTTAAGTTCCCGGCAATTCTCCTTAACAGCTCTTACTATCTCATCCGGCACACCATCCGGCACATAAGCCTGTATTTCAAAACTCACCTCTACAGTAGCTTCAGGAAGAGATATTAAATGCTGCACTACTTCTTCAGCTATACGCCCTGCATCCTTACCTATACGCAATGTATTCAGAGACATATTCCCATAGAACCTTCTTGGTTTATCGCTCTTAGGCGGTTCCGGTGGCTCAGGACGAAATAGATCTGTCGTAGAACTCGTTGAGGAAGTAGATGATCCATTCCTGGCTGTCAGCCCTTCTCTATCTTTTCCAGGTAAAGGATATGTAAATTCCTTCATCTTCTCTTCCTGTTCATTTTTAATCTGCTTCAATGCTGCCTCAAGTTTTACAATATACCCTGAAAGGCCAACAGTTACATATGACTCATTTAACTTTAATCCAAGATACCTACCAGACTCAGTCACGCCATCAGCATAAGCAAAATATTCATCGGACTTAACACCCTGCCTGACAGCCTCAAAGAGAACATCTGTCTGCCTTAATCTCGGAAGATAGCAATATGATGAAATACAATCCCATACCTTCTTTACCTGTATATGATTATCATTCTTCCACAGCCACTGCTCAAGCTGCATTAAAAGTAATGCCGCCCCCCATTTAGGTATAAGCTGTTCATCTGATACAAGTTTCTTGGATGCTTTAATTATATGATTTTCACTTCCACCGCTTATCCTGGAAACTTCAAGTGTCATCGGATCTGTTCCATTCTGATGAGGTACAAATAACCAGCAGTAAGTTTCTTTTATCCGTAAATCCACAGTCTCATTACTTCTTGCAAGGCTATCTTTTGCCTGTTTTGTCTGAAGTGCATCAAGATTTAAAGTCTCTATATCCTCAAGAACTGACTTCCATGCTATATAACGGCGAACTTCAGGTTTTAGTCCTGCCACAACATCAGTATCAGGTCCGACAAAAACAAGCATATTCTTATAAAGTCTTCCACTGCTTCCTCTGTTAGAGAGAATATCAAGTATAAACTCCTCTGCTTTATTACTGGAAACCTTCTGTTTATAAGTCTTCTCTGGAGGTAATACTACAAGCCTTACTGATTGTTCATCAGGCACATCCAGAGAAGATGAAGGACAGTTATGAACTGCCGTAAATTCAGATCTATCCCTGAACGCCTTAACCCTTCTTTCTATTTCCATATCCACATCATCTGATGGTATCTGCTGTGCCCTGTCTTCAACAGTTCTTTTTAAATTAGGTCTCAGATCATACCAGTAACGTCTGTTATTACTGTATAAATAGCTCAGGCTATCTATAAGCCTTGCAAGGGAATCATTAAATACTGAAATCTGCTCTCCAGGCTGAACTACACCAAGCCTCAGTCTCACATCTTCAAGACCTCTTACAACCTGTTCCCTAACAGAAGGAGCACTTCCCAGGAATATTGTCCTTGCCACTCTTCTGGAAGCTATATATTTAGTAAATCTTGTATTATCTATATCAGTTTGATATGTAATAGATCTTGTTCCGTCAATTTCCTTTTCTATTACTGAATTCCATCCTTCAGTAAGATATCTTGTAAGTTCTTCTCTTGCAATTGTATTATCAAGAGGGATTGAACCGGGCATAATCAGAAGACTGTGATCATTTTTCACCCAGAGATCATGAATAACAGATGCCATTAATCTTAATACCCCACGGGTTTTCTGAAATCTTTCCAGAGTAGCCCAGTCATTATATAATCTTTCAAACACTTCAGGATGTAAGGGGTAACAGGATTTTAATCTTTCCAGATAGGCAAGTTCTTTACACTCGGCAGGGAAATCCTGGAAATTCTGCCTGTACATCTCACTGAATGCTCTGCAAACATCATCTCTCTTCTGTTTATCCTGGACAGGAAGGAATAATCTCCTTCTTACAATTTCAAAACCTTCATCAGCTCCCACAGGCTTCCATATGGCTTCCATCCTGCCAAAAGTATGTTCTATAGAAGCAAGAGCTTTCTGGCCAGCTTCTCCTCCTATTTCTATATTGGACTCAGGTATAGCTGCAACAACAATACTGTCTGTACTTGCCCGGGCAGCTTCAGTAAGTTGCTGAACAAAGGTAAGTAGTGAATCGAATGTACCGGCAGGAAGGTCATTTATTCCATAGAGAACTCTTGCATAAGCTACAAGTTCATCAATTAATATTACACACTGACCGCATGAGTCAAATAGTTCAAGGAGTGCTTCTGAGCCGGGAGGAACAGAGGATTTATCTGCATCTTTAATTATATCATATAATTTAGGATTACCGGACTGTTCTGCAAGCTGTGCTGCTATTTCTCCCCATATAGTTCTTATTGTTATACCTGGAAAGTTAGGAGGCCTTCTGGTTTTAGAAGGATTTAATGCAGTACCAACCAGTACAGCCACTTTTGCCCTGGGACACTTATCTACTCCTGCTCCCTTTATCACATCTTTTACATGAGGGATATTTTCAAGCTGTGAAGAACCTTTCAGTAGATGATATAAAGCCAGCATGCTATGGGTTTTACCGCCGCCGAAAGATGTTTTCAACTGTATTACAGGCTCCCCGCCTTTACCTGATACACGTTTTATAGCCTGAATAAGAAGGCCCTTCATACCTTCTGTTATATAAGTGCGGCCAAAAAACTCCACAGGGTCCTGATACTCTAACAGAGCTGTCCCTTTAAATACCTGAAATAGATCTGCAGCAAATTCAGCCTGAAGATAAAGCCCTTTAGCTACATCAGGATGTGGTTCTATAGCAAAACGCCAGGGAGTAAGACCCTGCTGAGGAGTATTATTCAAAACATTCCCGGATGGTTCTGTTGAAGCAGGGACATTCTGAATTCTGGTTATACTTGTAGATGCATCAGAAGTGCCGTATCTTATCTGTCTTAAAAGACCTCTTATTTCTTCTGTACTTTCGCTGTCTATCTGCTCCAGAAGTCTTGCCATAGTATCAAGAGCACGGCAGGCATTATCTGAAGTAAAATCTCCTCCGCCTTTATGAGCCCATTTATTCCTTGTAGTTATCAGTTCTTTTACCCAGTTTCGGTGTTCAAGGCTTAACTTCTTCTTAAATATCTCATTCCAGAGAACATCTATAAGAACAAGACATCTCGCCACATCAAGGGAGTCTACAAGTTTAGCCCAGTCTCCTCCAGAGGGAAGATCCCTTTTCTGCTCTTCTCTTAAGACATTTAATACTCCAATGTTCCACCAGTTTTCTTTGAACTGACCTTTTAATTCTATTGCTACAAATGGAGCAAGCATACCTGTTAAAATCTGAAAACCCTTTGTTACAAGCTGGTAATTATCCATAGACTAAATCTCCTTTTAGCTTTCCATAGTAATTATTTATTACTTAATTCTTTTATCTTTTCTACAGATAATTCAGTTATTTCTGAAATTTCTTCTAAGGAAAAATTTTTCTTCAGTAATTTCTTTGTAATCTCTAATCTGTTTCTTTCAATACCTTCCTGTCTGCCTTTTTCCATGCCTTTTTCCATGCCTAATTCCATTACTGTTTTTTCAAGTTGTGTCATAATCACTTTAAATTCCTCCTTTCTATAAGTTTTTATTTCCTCAAAAATTAATCTGTTAAATTTTCTATCCTGTAACTCTAACATTATCTCTATGAAATCAAAGAGATTCTTTATATCTTTTTCAGTATAGCCTCTTTCATTCATTAATCTTATCAGTTTTCTTTTGAAATTATATCTTAATTCTTCATCAGTTTTACTCTCTATGCTGTATTTTACTGCAAGTGTTGCAAGAGCAAAGGGATTTTCCTGGTTTAATAGATACTCTTCTTCATAATCAACAAGTTTTACACTTCTATATTCATAAATAAGTTTTGTCTGATAAAAATTGTAATCAAAACTCCTCTGATAGGACAGGCTTGTCCCTGTAAATATAGCAATACTTACTATCTTTCGATTATATTTATCATAAACCCGATAAAAATATTTAAACATTCGCTCACTGAAGTCAACTTTTTTTGCAAATTGCACCTCTGTATGAACAAGAATCCACTGTTCTTCTCCGGATTTAAGATAAACTTTTATGAGTTTATCCAGAAATTTCTCACTGTCTTCGGATTTTATTTCTATTGCTGAAAATTCTTTATCAAGAAAAGTATAACCTTTAGAAAAATCAACATCTACTGCCAGATCAGGCATATAAAAATACATAAATTGTTCAAAGAGGTTTTCTATGATTTCCTTCCATATCTGATCATACTGTCCCATTTTTTTCTGCCTTTCTATAAAAAAAATTTCAATTTTATAAAACCGTCTTAACTTTCTGCTCTCATCTTCTTTATATCTTCTACGAGGCTTTCTACATTACAGTCTTTTAACCAGTTATGTCTTTCCACAGAATAATCACCATAACCTGTGTTAAATTGCTGAAGAAACCTTACCATACCGACAGGACCGAGTTCTTTTAATAAAGCCTGTATCCCCAGATGTTTTATTTTATCCAGACTCATCTGTTCTTTTAACATTCAAATCACCTCACTTAACCATTTTATCTGAAGCTAAATTTAGAAGTATTATCATAATAGCTTCTGCTTCAAGACGGTTTCTATCCTGAGTCTGGTCATCAAAAGGTCTGTTCAGACAGCAGGTATCAAGATAAATTTTCATATAAAGAATCACATCCTCTAATTATAAAGATAACACAAAATTAAAACATGCTCAACTGCTTATCACGGCTCTTACCTATATCTTCTAAATGCCTCTGTATATAAGGCCAGGAAACAACAAGATTATTATAGGAGACTCCCTCATCAGTTCTGCCTTTTCTTTCAGCTATAGTATAAAGCCTGTAAGAAAGTGCTTTTGCGGACTCTCTGGCATCAGGTGGTATCTTATATAAGAGCTTTGCGGCTCCAATCTCTCCGTCTTTATTCAATGCTCTTACCAGTTGATGGGTATTAAGCCATATAGTCTTATGTTTTTGAACCTGTGGGTCCCAGTCCTCATCAAGTTCATCAAGTTTTAGTAATCTCACTTTACCCTTTATAGCCTGAATTACTCCAGCTTCTGTAAGTCCTTCCACTGATGTATTTTTAGCCCTTGAAAGGACATCTGCTTCTCCGAAAGCCCCCTCATTAAATCCATACTGTTCATACCAGCTGACACAGAACCTTGTTCCCTGATCCATTTCTCCTTCCTGTTCTACAAGATATAGATCCAGTTCCTGATTGATAATCTGAAGGGCAGCTTTCACAGACATAGGATTACCATCTGCTTCAAGGACTTTTGAAAATCTGGTAAAGACTGCCATGCCAGGTCCTATAGTAGATTGTGCCAGATCCACAGGGGCAATGTTTCCCTGCTGAAGGTTTTTAAGGGCAAGAGGAAGTTCTTTTCTCAAGGTGTTTACGAAATCTCTTCTGGTGGCTGTGGAAGAGGTTTCCTCTCTGGGACGGCATACAAGGACTATGGAGGAGGCAAGAGCGTTTGAATCCTGACCAACCATCCGTGATGTACATTCTGTTCTCATAGGCCAGGTGCCATTTATCTGGAATCCTGCATTTATTAGTCCTTCAAGCATTGTTTCCCAACCGGTAGAAGATACTCCTTTTGTGTCTTCTTCAGATTGTTTAAAGGCATAATAGACAGTTACTGGATAATCAGGATGGGCTATACTTTTTATACTACAGAAGGCTTTACCTAGTCCCGCAAGGAAGAATTCCTCAGCTTTCTTCTTATTTCCGTCAAATCTATAGGGAGTTGCCACAAGTTCTTCCTGTTTGGGTATTAACATGGTTCTAAATATATCAGGATATATGGAAAATAGATTTTTACGGAGCCATACATAGAAGAAATCAGATAGGTCTGCATAGGCTATATTGTCATAATAAGGAGGATCTGTTGATAAACAATATTTATTAATACTTTCAATTCTTGTTGAATCTTTTTGATAAACACTTCCTTGTAAAATATTCAAATTTAAATGTTTCGTTCCTGCTTTAAGTCCTTTTATAGTATTATCCAAACAAATATCAAAAGAACCTGAACTTTTTCCTAATAGGTTTCCTTCTGCAAAGTTCCAAATCATCCCAATTGCTTGCCTACCAAATAGATGTCTTGGACATTGTGCAATTGGTTCCCACATGCACAGCGAATTACCTAAATCAGCTTGTTTATCAATAGTAAAAGCTAAATATATTACTACTGCCTCTGAATATGCTTTCGCTCCATTTCCCCCATCATTAATCTCTCTTTCATAATCATCCATACCTGCCTTTAAAGCATCTTTATATATAATCTCTCTTACGTCTTTTAGTAAATCACATAAGGTTGTAAGGGCTACAAGCTGGCGATTAGTAAAAAGATCTCCAAAAGTATTCATACCATAAAGAGGAACATTCACTTTTATTTTTCCTTGTAATTCTTCTTCAGGTTTCCATTCAGGTTTTAATTTTGAAATAATCTTTGTATGTTCATCTTGAGGAGAAATATATAATCTTTTATTTTTACCATCAAGGGCGATTGCCATTAGTTTTTCGCTCATTCTACCTGACTTACCTTCCTGTCTAACATGTTCAAACGGCACAGAAGTATTACAAACTATACACTTCGCACCTCTACGATCCACTGTCCCCTCATGAGCTTTTCCCTCCCCCGTTCTAACCTCAAATCTGACCTTTCTGTTCTCCCTGTCAATCACAGGTTCAACCCATGCCCTGTTATTTTTCTTTGTCGAAAGTTCAAATTTACTTATAAGAGGCATTTCTGCACCGCAGGCAGGATTAGGGCATTTCACAGTTCTTGCCCATATCCATGCTATGACTGTCTCTCCATTGGGCCCTTTCGGGTAAAGATGACCTATCTTTTTTTCAGCTTTATCTCTCATCCACTGGCCGTAATATTTTATATCTTCTGCAAGCCCTGCTGCACCTTTACATTCCACCTTATTAAACATATTACCTCTGGCCTTCGGGTTAACAGGAGGTCTGCCTGCAAACTTCGGTGGAATTTCTATCATAGCTTTTGTAATCATTACAGCTACAGGATTAAGATCACTTCCCTGGGCCTGAAGGCCAAGTCTTTGAGCCTCAAAAGGTATTGAACCTCCTCCGCAGAAAGGATCTAGCACAGGAGGAGGATTGCCTCCTGTGGATTTCATTATTTCTCTTCTTGCTTCTTCAAGAACTTCTTCATTATTTGAGTTCTCCCATATTACAAGCTTCTCTATTATGCGAAAAAGTCTCATTCTCTCTTTTTCCTGAGCTTCTTCTGTCGGAAACTCCTCAGGTCTTGCAGATGGATCATCCACAAGTGATGCAAATAGAACTGCACGGCATGTTGCAAGAGGTTTACGTGACCACCACAGATGTAATGTTGAGGGATGGCCGTGACGGATAGTTTTCTCTCTGGCAGATTCTTTATTTATTGCTTCAAGGGGAAGAGCTACTTCTATAAGTTTCTTTTTTTGCATTATTAAATGTCCTTTCCATAGGGTTTGTTATTTTTTTAATTATAATTTGTTCTTCGTAGAGACGTTTTATTAAAACGTCTCTACGAAACGCATAAAACGTTTCTACAACGGGAAAATGGTTATAATTTTTTGTAACAGGGATTATTCCTGTCCAATTCCCATTTCCTGGGGTTATTTCGTATATATTGACGTATATTTTCCAATGATTGTTCATCTCGTATTATATGTTCATAATAATTATCTTGCCATTTGAAATTTTTATAGTCATTTTTCATACACCACTTTGTAATAACCGTTTTGTATGTTCTTAATATTACGGACAGTGAACCTTTTGTCGGTGATATACGGGAATAATAATTATCGGTATTATTGGCATTGTTTATATTATTGGGCTTATCACCACTGTAGAGACGTTTTAATAAAACGTCTCTACGACAACGACGGCCACGGCATCGATATATATCATTATGGTTATCATTTCGGTACGCGTCATTATGGTTTTCACATTTCTTTATAACAATTATCCCATGAATATGATTTGGCATAACAACCCATTCATCCAACCGAACATTCGAATTAAATTCCGGTATTTTGCTCCATGAACTGGTTACAATTTCCCCTATGGGTGATAATTTCATTTTATCACCTATAATCTCACCGAAAAAACATTCCATATTTTTTGTGCATATTGTTATAAAATAAAACCCCGTCGATGAATAATCCCAATTTTTTAATCGATTTGATTCTATTCTATATTTATTTTTAAATAAGGCCATTTCTAAATCCTTTAATTTCCGTCTTTATTTATCCATCCATCTCTTTTACCCATTGCCAGGATCTGTTTTTCTTCTTTATTTTTCTTTATAAATCAGTCCTGGTAATTTATCTTAAACTTCATAAGTTCTGCTATATTATAATTTATACTTGTAACACCGAAATCAGGTTCCTGCTTAAAGGGAGGTTTTATATAAACAGGTATTCCTCTACCATCTTCAACTTCCACAATAGTAAGGAAGTAATCTTCCGGCTTATTCAAGGCCGTAAGGATCTCATTTTTCGTTATAGTAACAGTCTTTGCATCTTTTACCCTTCCCTTTACTTCTATAAACCTGAGCTTCCCTGACCCGGGAATGGAAGACTCTATATCATATCCACATTTGTCCTTACTCACATCTCTCGGAATAAAGCCCAGTTCCATTTCTTTCTTCATAACTGCTCTCATAGCAATCTCTTCTATTTCCTTTGTATTTATTGCAAAGAGAGCAGGTTCACTATCTTTTCTCAAAATACCTTTTGGAACGATAAGAGCTCCACCTATTATGACAGGTGGCAGTGGAGAGAGTTTCCTTTCCTGCTGAAGATCTTCCTGTCTTTTCATAAGTCTTCTTTCAAGTTCATCTGCCCTCTGCCTGGCCTTCTGTGAATTTATCCTGGCATTCACTTTACCTGTAGCTTCCTGAAGTTTTAACTCTTCTGCCCTGTGGTCCCAGTAGTTAATCTCTTTTGTAAGCCTTTCTTTTACGGCTCTTATGGTTCTATCTATAATGTCTTCTTTCTTTTTCTTAACATCTTTGAAATGTAATGGCACAAGAGACTCTATTGCATAAGATGTAGCTTTACCTTCAAGATCACCTTTCAGCCAGTCTTCTTTGAGTATATCTCCAATATATTTAACTTCATGATCATCAGGTGGGCGGTAATTAAGATATGGAGCATAACCGGCACTGGAAGCTATTCCATTTTTATTTATCTCAACAAAGTCTATCTGCCTTGATACAAGCCTTCTATTACCGGCTTTATCGGTTTTCCCATCCTGTATGGAATGCTCTATGTAAAATAATATCCTGACATCAGTGCTATCAGATGGGTCAATCAGGACTGTCCCTCTCTTCAATAACTCCCTGTATCTTTCTATTAGAAGGTCTATTGTGGAATCCAGAAGAGGATGGCCGGGACATATAAGAGTTGCCAGAGTCTTACCCTGCAGATTTACAAGGTCTTTTTCAAAGGTAATCCTTTCATATCTGGTAAGAACTGCTTCCCCGGTTCCTATCATTCTGTCTCTGTTTCTTATAACAGCAGGAACATGGGTAATCTCATATCTTTTTGCTTCTCTTTCTTTTATTGTTCCTCCGAGAGTTCTAAAAGCTTCAAGGAAGAAGGTTAATATGAAATGTGGCTGAAGTCTTCTGGCCTGTATCCTTTCCATCTCCTGACGTATGGCCATGACCTTACTCTTATCCATACAGTCGCTTGCAAGGGACTTCTCCTCCAGTAGCTGCTGAAGGTAATTACGGTCAAGGGCCTTATCTACAACCTTATAGAGTTTTTCTCTTACTTCAGGCTGCTCCCCGTATCTTATAGCTTCTATAAGTAAATCTCTTAAAGGCCTTTCATCAAAGATGATTTTACCGAGCACGTCAAATACACGACCTCCCAGGGCATTACGCTCTTCTTCAAGCTTCTTGAATAATCTGTTAAAGACATCTCCTTCTCTTGTCTCAGCTGCCACAAGGTTCCACAGGTGGCATACTTCTGTCTGACCTATCCTGTGGATACGGCCAAACCTCTGTTCCAGCCTGTTAGGGTTCCAGGGAAGATCATAATTTACCATCAGATGGGCCCTCTGAAGATTTATACCTTCACCTGCTGCATCTGTAGCAACAAGTATCTGAACTTCTCTATCCTGGGTAAAAGCTTCCTGTATCTTTCTTCTTTCTTCTCTTCCCATACCTCCGTAGATGGATACAACAGCTTCATCTCTCCCTATAAGAGTTCTGATACGGGATATGAGATATTTAAGAGTATCTCTATGTTCCGTAAATATTACAAGCTTAAACCTCTCGCCATCCTTATCGAACATGTCTTTATCCTGAAGTATCCCGGAAAGCTCTTCCCACTTTCTGTCCCGCTCACTTCGTAATACCTCTTTTGCTATGTCTTCAAGCCTTTTAAGCTCCTGTATTTCAATCTCAAGCTCTGCAATTGTTCTTGCAGTGGTAGCCAGATCAACAAGCTCTTCTTCCTTTTTCTCAAGCTCTTCATCCGGCATATCTTCAATGTCATCTACATCATCTTCTGTTAATATAAGAGTATCAATTACCCCGGCTCCACGCTTAAGAAGTTTCTCTTCCCTGAGTCTCTTTTCAAGTCTTTCTTTTCTCCTTCTTAAAGATTGATATATAGCTTCCGGCGAAGAGGCAAGCCTTCTCTGGAGGATTGTGAGGGCAAATCCCACTGTTCCTCTTCTGTCTTTATCCAGTTTATCTGCCCTGTTAAATTCATTCCTCACATATTCAGTAACTTCTTTATAAAGATATGCCTCACCATCTGAAAGTTTATAGTTTACTGTTGAAGCAAGACGCTCCGGGAATAAAGGAGTTCCGTCAAACTTAAGTAGTTCTTCTTTTATAAGACGTCTCATCAGATCTGTTGTATCAACCTGATGTACTCCGTCTCTAAATTTACCCTCAAATCTATCACCATCCAGAAGGGACATAAATAATTGAAAGTCTTCTTCTTTTCCATTATGAGGAGTCGCAGTAAGAAGCAGGAAGTGTCTGGTTATACCTGACAGTAACTGGCCAAGATTATGCCTCTTTGTATATTTAATTTCTCCGCCAAAGAAACTGGCAGACATCTTATGAGCTTCATCACAGACTATTAAATCCCAGTCTGAAGCCCTGAGTTTATCCTGCAATTCCTTACCCTTGTCTTTATCCCGGGATAGTTTATCAAGTCTTGCAAGGCAGAGGGGAATTTCATTGAATATATTCCCTGTCCTTGAAGCTTCAATCCTATCATTGGTAAGTATTTCAAAAGGGAGGTTGAAACGCTTTGAAAGTTCATCCTGCCATTGTTCTGTCAGATTGCCCGGAGTAACTATAAGACATCGGTTAATATCGCCCCTGATAATAAGCTCTTTTATGAATAACCCTGTCATTATAGTTTTTCCAGAGCCAGGGTCATCTGCAATGAGAAACCTGAGAGGCTGTCTGGGAAGCATTTCACCATATACAGCAGTAATCTGATGTGGGAGAGGTTCTACAAGGGAAGTATGGATGGCTATATATGGGTCAAAGAGATGAGCCAACTTTATTCTATAACTCTCAGAAACAAGTTTAAAAAGAGAACTGTCTCCATCAAAACTCCAGGGGAGACCTTTTTCAAGTATTTCAATTGAAGATTCACTGTCCCGGTATATTAATTCACTACCAGGCTTACCGGAGGTATTATCTTTATAGTAAACCTCTATTACATCACTTCCATGCCATTTTACATCAACAATTACTACAGAAACATCAGATAAAATTCCTTTTACCAGAACGCCTTTATTTAAATCTTCAAGTTTTGCCATAAATAATCTCTCATATATAATTTAATATATATAAATTACATATTTGATAAAAATAATCCTGCTTGTAAGATAATAATACCTATTGTGTTTACAATCTCCCTTTATTTAATCTACATCCTGCCATACCTATTCCTCTATTTTTAGATAAATTACTAATGGAAGGCTAAATAGGGCCTGTTTTCCATTCAAACTACTACAGACAATAGGACAATAAATATAGGAAGCTAAAGTTTTGAATGTGCCAAACATAGTCTTTATAATCCAGTAGAGCGTGAACTGACAATGCTATTGAAGTTTCTGTTCCATCACTACAAGAACCCCATGTCCGTCAAGTAAATACAAAAAAAGTCCTTTATTTATAACTACTTGACGGAAATGACAGAGAGAAGCTCAATTTACCTTCCGTACAGAAGTGGTTTTTTTCATTCAGGCAAAATCTTATAAAAAGTATTTCCGTATAAAATACCATAACCGTCTCCCGGATTAAACCACAAGGGACGGCAATATTCTTTAACGGGAAATAATTCACTTATAACCTGGAATTTATTATTTCTCAGCTTTGAAAATACGAGACTGCCGGGAGATTCCACGGAAGAACTGTAATTACCCAGTAAATAAGACTTACCGTCACAGGTTACGGGAATGAAATCTCCGCACATGCCGGAAGAATTACGTAATTCATATTCTACTATAAGCCTGTCTCCACTCCATGTA
>JBEHWP010000059.1:0-14531 GCA_040217665.1 Vulcanimicrobiota bacterium | reverse complement strand
AATTACATCATATTTATTCATATCATTAATGAAATCTTCTATTTTACATATATAAATTTTATCATAAATATATTTATGGTGTGGTCTTATATATTCTTCAAAAACTTCAACCCCATCTATCCTTGTTTTCCATGTACTTTTATCATATCTTCCCTGAAATATATCACAGAATTCCCTTGCAAGGAACCCCCACCGTCCAAAACCACAGCCTATATCCAAAAAACTTCGAGGGTTTAATGAAATCAATACAGACATGATATCACTTATATGATGGTATAAACTTGAAGGCAAATAGATTACTCCTCACAAGAATCAAATTAAAACCTTGCTTAATATTTCATATATTAGTCCACTAAAATTTTTTTGTCAATAAATATTCTACTAAAAATATTCAAAAATCCCTTGCTATATCCTCCGGCACTCCCTCCACGGCGAATTCTGGAAAGAGATAGAGAAGGTTGTCTGAACCGGGATGTGCAGGATTAATGGATGACCAGGATTTTTAATAATTAATTACTGGCAGTAAAGAACTTTCTCTGTAACATTAATTTAATGTGAGGAAAGACAGCCACAGAAATCCTGGCTCTCCTGATAATCTCATAAATCCCGGTTCTGACATCTGCAGGAATATTTCAGCCAGGAAAAGAATATTAAAAGAATTACCTGGATTTTTCAAAATCAATTACTGGCAGAAAAGACCTTTCTCTGTAATATTAATTCAATGCCAGAAAAAACATTCACAAAAATCCCGGCAATCCCGATAATCTCATAAATCCCGGTTCTGACATCTTATCTATTAATGGTGATTTAACACATAAGATTATCGGCTGTACTATAAAAGGGCACATTGGCCTGAAAACTGGATTTTACAATTTCTTATCCTGGCAATCTCTCAATCCTGCAAATCCCGGTCGGCTTTCAGGAAGTTATCTATCAAAGATGTCTTGCCATAGAAATGGCGGAATGGGGACTCAATTTTACAAGAGAGCAGGAAATGCCTTTATATTACAAAGAAATTCAGGTAGGTACAAGAAGAGTGGATTTTTTGGTGGAAGAAAAAATACTTGTAGAACTAAAAGCCCTTACCCATCTTGAAGAAGTACACCTGGCACAGGCACTGAATTATCTGGAAGCTTTTAAACTAAAAACAGGCCTGTTGATTAATTTCGGCGCAAAAAGCCTGCAATTTAAACGATTAATAAATAAGAAAATAAAATAAAAGCTGGTTTACACATCACAAATTTTCAGACACCTTTTCATAAAAAATTGCATATCTATTTATTGGATCTTATTTTTTCCTGCAATTCAAGGGCTTCTTCAATGGTTAATTCTGCCTGTTTCAGAGATTCTGCTGTAAATAGTTTCTCTGTAATTTCATCAATTAATTCCATATTATTAAATTTCCGGATCTTCTTCTGCAGTTCAAAGGCTTTTAAGCCAAATTTCGTTTTTAAAAATTTACAGAGTAAATTAATTTCTCCCTCGGCTTTTCCCTCGGCTTTTCCCTCTTCTTTAAATTCTTTATATAAAGCCTGAAGAACCTGTGTCATTTTCAACACCTCCATCATTTTTTGAACATAAACCTTATCAATAAATTTATCAGAAATACCTGCTCCATAAATTATAGCTGTATTTACCGGCTTTTTCTTCTGTTCATATAGAAGAGCATCATAGAGTTTAAATCTCTCCAGATCCTTCAGGCTAAAAATTGTCTGAAACTCCATGTGAAGCAGAGTATCATCTGCAAGATAAAAGACAAAATCCATTCTCTGTTCGTCAATTTTAATCTGAGGCATCTCCGTCGGTTCTGCCCGTACAATCGGAGCAGTTATCCGGCAACTTTCAGGTTAAGAGGTGACTGAAATCCCGCTCTAGTTAACTCCATAGAAAAATTAATGGCTCTGTTAAGATTCTTTCTCGGCCCTGTTTCTATTGCATCTATTTTCTTCTGCCATTCGTACAATTCTTCGTCAGTTAAATGTTCCGACCAGTTAATAAAATACATCACGTCAAAAAGATCTTCATCCGTTTTTATTTCCGGCATTTTCGGTTTTAAATATTCCCATATTTCCGTTCCGGGCTCCGGGTTAAGAAAATCACAGCCGAATTTGCCGATTTTTTCTGCATTCTTATATATAAAATTATAGGTTTCCTCTATATCTTCTCTTCTTTCCATAGGAGCACCCATGATAAAAGAGCCCAGTACTGTTATACCATATTCATGGCATAAATCAATGACCCTCTGATTATCTTTCACAGTCTGCTTTTTATTATAAAATTTCAATATTCTGTCAGAGCCTGATTCAAATCCGACAAACACTCTCGTAACATTCATTTCTTTTAACAGATGGCACATTTCTTCATTAAAAATATTCGCTCTTATATTAACATAGAACGTTACTTCTTTATCCAGACCTCTTTCTGTTATAAACCTGCCTATCTCTTTTACTCTCGGTATTGAAACGGTAAACAGATCGTCTACTATACAGATTCTGGTTCCAGTAATATCTATGATACTTAAAAGTTCTTTACATACATATTCATTGGAAAACATACGGTATTTATGCCACATGGCAGGTGAAGAACAAAAAGCGCATTTATAGGGGCACCCTCTCCCTGTAAGCACATTTGGCGTAAGATACTGCCCCTTCAGTAATTCCCTTTTAGGATGGGGAACATCATCGAGAGAGGCTATAAATGGTCTCGGTTCTGTGATTACCCTGTGAGAACCGTTCATAAAGGTAATACCCCTGATCTTGTCCAGAGAGGACAGAGAAAATTCTTTTTCCTTTAAATAAAGTGTTAAAAGCTCTGCCATAGTCTGTTCCCCCTCCCCTATGACACCTATGTCGATGTGGGTCGGCAAAAAATCCGGCAAAAGTGACACATGAGGTCCTCCTGCTATGACAGGTACACCCAGTTCTTCTTTAACCCTGCGGGCTATAACCTTTGCTTCAGGGAGATATATGGTACATATGGAAATACCGACTATATCAGGTCTTTCCTTAATTAATGTGTCTGCATGTTCCGTTACTATGACATCTTTAATATCGAAATATTTTTCAAGATAACCTGCTATATAAAGTAAGCCTAACGGCTCATACATGGAAATCTTCTCTTCACTTATAGCTCTTATAAGTCCTAATTTCATTTTATTTTCTCCTAAAAAACAGGAGTGAATAGTGAATAATGTCTTATTCTTTTCACTTTTCACTCTGATTAAATTTTATTATTCCTTTTGATAACATTCATAATGACCCTTCTACTTCTGAAGTAAGTCCAGCGAATAAAGAATTCTTTTATCATCGGGATATTTCACAAGTAATGCTTTCCATATTTTTTCGGCTTCTTCTATTTTTCCGCAGGACAGACAGGAAAAACCGATATTAAAAGAGACATTATATTCCTCTTCAGGAACAAGTTCCATAAGTTTTTTATAAATAGTCACAGACATTTCAGGCTCAAAATCCATTATGGATACATAAGCCATAAGATTATAAAACCTTACATCTTTACGATTTGTTTTCAATGCTTCTTTTGCCACTATAGCGGCAGAATCCCATTTACCGAGGCGGAGAAAACACATGGCAAGAAGATGATATAATTCCATATTACCGGGATCCAGTGTTAATCCTTCCCTGCAACAGTCTATAAGAGCGTACACTGTTTCATACCTTTCAGGATAAAGACTGCCTGCTTTACTTATAATTTCCATAGCTTCAATGATTTTTTTTTCTTTAAAATATTCTTCCCATAACTGTTTATAATATTCAAATGTTTTATCTACAGGGGTCATATTACTTCTCCTTTAACGGCCATGACCATTTCGGTCACAACGAAGTACGAGAATTTATTCCTCCCGTCACGGGTAACACTTATCATATAAATTATTAATATGTAATTCTATTACTATTATGACATAGAGTCAATATTAAATTTTCAATGGTAAAAATATATAAAGAACAGAAAAATAAAAGAAACTGTCCCGGATTTTTTTGACTTCCGGGACAGCACCTTTTAAACTATAGAATATGTATCGGCCAGACTTATAGTTATTTACCGAGCATTTTATTCATAGCCTGTTTCCACTGAGGAACTTCTTTGTTAAAGAGAAGTTCATCATATTTGCCTGATACACTGCCATAGCTGGGTATTTCCAGGTTTAATCCATGAGCATTGCTGTAACGTGGTTCCTGATGCTGATTATGGATAATAACTTCTTTTACGGCAGCCATAAGGTTCTGTGCAGCTGCTTTAAGATTCGGATCTGTTATGGAAGAATCCTTTGTTATAAGTTCGGCAAAGTGATAGGCATCTTTTCCAGAACTGAATTTCATTGTTTTTCCTGCAAGACCTTTCAGTGTTGCATTTGGCGTAGATGTTGCAAGAAGTGCATCGGCAAATCCACCTGCTGCCTTATTAAACTCTGCCATTTTGGAAAGATCGAAAGCTGACATAGTGGGAAGATCATTCTGGTGTGCTGCTGCAGAATCTACCTGTTTCATGGCAAATTCTTTCGGATCTAAAGTTATTCTATTTCTTAATCTTTCCTGTGTATCACCGAGTACTTCAGGTGACATTAATAAATTTTTATAACTGTGTCTCTGAGGAGCCACTGTATTTCCATCTTTATCTTTCAATACATCATTATAGGTCCATCCTGCTCCGCCTTCACTTTCCTGGGAAGCAACCATAAAGTTTGTATGATCTTTCAGTTCATTTGCAACTTCGCCTGTAGCCATAAGGCAACAATCGAAGGCAACTATATCCAGTTTTACACCTGTTTCTTTCTGTGCCATATCCAGAGCCTGTCTTATCTGAGGAGTACTCATCCATCCGCCTGTAGAGTCATCGGAAATAGCTCCTGACCATCCGCCGCCATGATCGCCAATATCAAGCATATAATGTTCTGCAGGGAATTTCTTCATTGTATCTATTATGAATTTTGCCAGGAATTTCGGATCTGCTGTATTGACAAGACCATGATTTTCAAGAACTTCAGATTTCAATCCAGGTGTTTTATCCTGTGTTATATAATAAGTTTTAGCCCCTTTTCCTCTGTTAAGATCGAGTAAAGCTACAATATTTGTATTTTCATCAGAACCGATTCTTTCCATTTCATCTACATCGGATTCTATATAGGGTGCTAAATTATTGTCACCTGCTGCATAATGCATAAAGGTCCATTTCTTTACAGAAGTACTTTCTCCGGTGCTCTGACCGAGTACAACTCCGTCCTGAGGAAGGGCTGCACCTTCTTCTTTAGGTTTCTGCTGGCTCACCTGGGGTGTGTAGGCCTAAATACTGGTATTGTTATTAATTTTCATTTATTATTCCTCCTTCTGACATTAAAATAAATCTATTACAATTATAATACAATAAGTTTCTCAAAAAGTCTGTTAAAAATTTGTTAACATTTAGACAAATTTTTAAAGATCAAAATCTAAAGGAGCAAAACTACTGTGACAATATACCGATCATTACACCGAATCTGCCTGTTTTACCTTTTTCCGCTCTGTGAGAAAAAAACAGATCATGTCTGCATGATGTACAGAGAGAGGAAACTTCTAAATGTTCTTCTTTAATACCTGCCTCTATAAGCTGAAATTTCAAGGCTTTCTTCATATCGAGATGTAATGAACCATTTTTCTTATGGAAAAATGTTTTTCCTGAAATTCCGAAATTATTATAAAATTCCGAAAAAACATCGTGACTTACCTCATAACAGCAGGCATCTATACATGGGCTTATACCGACGATTATATCAGAAGGGTGACAGTTAAAAAAATTTCCCATTTCTCTGATTGTTTTTACTGCCAGCTTTTTCACAGTTCCCCGCCATCCACAGTGAGAAATTCCTAAAACTTCTTTCACAGGATCATAAAAAACTGCTGCAGCACAGTCTGCCACAACAGCCATAAGTAACAGATCTTTATCATTACATATAAGACTGTCTGTTTTTTCTATGCCATCATCCCAGCTAAAGGCACCTCTTCCTCTGTCTGCTCCGGTAACCACTTCCAGATTATCACTGTGAACCTGTTCCATAGCTATAAGGTTATTAAGAGTAAATCCAAGCTCTCCCAGGGCTTTTTCTCTGTTGGCAATGACCGAATTAGAATCATCATTTACATGGATTCCTACATTGAGTGAATGGTAAGGATAGGAACTGTAACCGCCTGTTCTGGGGAAAACTGCACATTTCACATGAGGGTAACATGAAAAATGTTTAAATGTAAAGTAAGTAAGAGGTTCTGTAGAGGTAAATACTGGTTCTGATAATTTCATAATCACTTTTTTGACTGATTCCGTTACACGGAAAATTTTACACTCTCGTTATTTCTTTTATTCTTCAGGTAAATCTATAACTTCTTTTTTAGGTAAAGTAAATGTGAAAATAGTGCCTTCATTGACACGGCTCTGAACCCATACCTGACCTCCGTGAAGGGTAATAAGCTCTTTTACAAGTGCAAGGCCGAGACCTGTGCCGCCATATTCTCTTGTTGTACTACCGTCTATCTGTCTGAATTTTTCAAATATTATATCGAAATTTTCTTCCGAAATGCCTATGCCGGAATCTGCAACGGATATCTCAAAGTATCTTTCTTTCTCTTCTACCCTCAGTTCAACTCGTCCGTCATAAACATTGAATTTTATGGCATTATCCACTAAATTTCTGATAATTCTCCTCAAACGCTGAGGATCTGCATAAGCAGGATTTATACCGGGAGGAATATCGGCTGTAATAGTAATCTTTTTCCTTTCTTTCTCATTTGAGAGACTGTCCAGACACTCTTCTATAACTTCTGTCAACATAACTTCCTCGCGGTTTAATACTATTCTGTTGGTCTGAACAAGAGAAATATCCAGAAGATCATCTACCAGCCTGAGCATATGTTTTCCATTTTCAAGAATATATCTGCTGCATCTCTGGTATTTATCATTTACCTCGCCCAGTCTTCCGCTGACTATGGTTTCGGAAAAACCAAGTATAGAAGTCAGAGGAGTTCGTAATTCATGACTTATATTGGCAAGGAACTCATCTTTAAGTGCATTGGCATCCTGTAACTGCCTGTGAGATTCCTGAAGTTCTACAAGGGTACGCTGTAAATTCTCATAAAGCTGTGCATTATCTATTGCAACTGCAGATTGATTCGAAAGAGCTGTTAACAGTTCAAGATCGGATTTGTTAAAAACACCGCTGTTAACTCTGTTATCTATATAAATAACACCGAGAATTTTATGCTTTAATTTAACAGGTACACACAGTATTGATCTTATTTCATGAAGAAGTATACTGGAACTTTTTTTGAACCTGGGATCCTGAAGGGCATTTGTACTTAAAACACTCTCACCTGTTTCTGCAACTTTCCTTACAATACTTCTGCTCAGTGAAAGATCGTCTTCTACAACCTCCTGCTTATCCATACGTCTTGCAGTTTTAAAAACAAAATCTCCCGTATCTTTATCAATAAGTACAATATATCCTCTCTCTGCTTTCATAACCTCTAAAACCATGTCCATAACACGGTTCAACACTTCGTTAATATCCAGAGTAGAATTAATTACCTGCCCTACCTGGTAAAGGAGGGCAAAACGATCACTCTTTATATTCGGGAGAATCTTCGAACTTCCAGAACTTTCTGACATGACAAATTCCTAACACTGCTTTTTATATAAGTACAACTTGAACAATAATAATAAACTATTATAACAAAAATGTTCCTTAAAAACAATATGTAGCAAAGATTTATTACTATATAAATTCACCGGCCATCTTTTTAGACCCTCTCCCATTCTCTCAGGCAAAAATCTCTTGTCTCTTTCATAACAGCCTCAAAATCCACATCATACATAAAATTATCTCCATGAACACTAAAAAGCCTGTAAATCTTATAGTTCAAATTGTTCATAATATAAATCAATCTATCAATAGACGCTACTTTATCTTCAGGCGCCACAATATCATTGCAATCAGGGTAGGGGCCTATGGTCCAGTCACCGGTTATCATAGTTCCTTTAAATACTATCATAAGATCTTCATAGGAATGTTTCGGTGCATATATTAAATATAACGGTTCTCCTCCTATATCAATCTGATAAAAATCAGTAGAGAAAACCTCATCAAACAAACCTTTATTATTTGCTATTTTCTCACCGTATATTCTTTTGTTTTTCGTCCAGTAAATATAAAAAAAACTCTTAATAAAATAATCATTATAAAAAGACTTATGTCCCAGAAGTTTTGCTTTCGGGAAGGCTTTTTTATAATGAAATATAGAATAGGTATGATCAAGATGGGAATGGGAGCAGAGAATATATTTCGGCCCTTTTAATCCCTCTTCTTTTATGAATTCTTTAATATATTCAACAGGACGGTCCTGTCTCCTGATAAAAGGAGGCATTTCCATAAGGACACATTCACCGTTTGCTTCCAGAAGCCATGTGGCACATAAAGGATTGCCGTAACGGCCTATCATATAGATTCCATCGGCACATTTATTCATTATCAGCTATCAGCTATCAGCTATCAGCTATCAGCTATCAGCTATCAGCTATCAGAATAGTATCATATACTAATCATGGTCACCGTCACTGTTCACTGTTCACTGTTCACTGCTCACTGTTCACCTTTCACCACCTCACGATTTAAATATAACTATAAGAGGCACTATAACTTCTTCAAGAGAAATAGAGCCATGAACATATCTATTTTTCCCGTAAGAGACTTTATTTATTTCACGAAAACCATGATCGGAAAATAAAATCACCATAGTCTTCTGAGGCAAAGATTTCATATAAGCTTCAAGGTATACACCCAGTTGAAGATCTATTTCCTGATATAAAATATGGAGGTCTTCACAGGAATTATGTATTTTATTATCTATCAGATTATATTTAGTAAAATGTTCAAGACCGGCAGTCTGCTTCCTTTCTTCCTGTAAATTATTTTCTTCCTCAAAAGGCAGTTCATCAAAAGAAAATACATCCAGAGTAGCTTTAGAAGGCCAGTCTGACATATGAAGAGCTTCCATCTGAACAGATGTAACAGTAGGTGCATGAGCCCACAGAGGAATTTCTCTCACAATACGACACATGGGAAAAGAAGAAAATCTCTTTTTCTTGATATAACCCCATAAATCCCATCGCAAACCATCTAAAAGTAGATATTCTATATGGTCTGGTCTGAGAGAATTAGTGTACACCGGCAGGATATCAGAAATAATATCCTGTATGAAATAAGGTCTCGGCTTTTCTCCTTTTTTCCATTTAACATAACTCGTAGAATAAAATTTAATAAATTCATCATTATATAATTTAAATATTCCGTCAAGCCTGTCTTTTAACTGATACAAAAATATATCTTCTACAGCAGAGTAAACTTTTACAGACTTATTAAAAGAACAGAGCCAGTAATGAAGAAAAGAAAGATATAAAGAGAAAACCTTTTCCCACTGTAAATAATTATTCAGTTTATCACAGTGATATTTATCCAGGGCATCAATAGATCTATTGATGGAAAAAAATAATTTAAAGGCTCTTTCTTTATCACCTTTATTCATATCCGTATTGTTATAAAAATCGAGAAGTTCCTGTCTGTTCACAAGAGACGGCCTGTCATACAATAATTTAAACAGTAAAGAACAGGCCCTTTCCCTTATAAATGAAAAGATTTCCTCTTTTTTTATTATACTTAAAGTCATTGATAATTTATCATCTGAAGAATTATCAGTAATGACATTCCAGAAAATAACTTCAAGTTTCTCCTGAAATATTATCCCCTCTCCGTCTTTTATAAGGGTGCCGGCAAGGTCCTTCTTTTCGAAAAAAATATATTTACCGAATTCAATGAGAGTATCATAATCTTTCTCAATATCATAAAGTGAAATTCCTGTGAGTTGAGAAAATTTTTCCTTATAATCTATGGAATGGAATGACATCCAGAGCAAAACCCATAAAAGAAAATTAAACTTTTCTTCTCCCACTTTCTGATAAAGAGGTAATAGTTCTGGATATCTTTCATTTATCTCCAGTCTTAGAGGCAATTCTCCATGAAATGAAGTCTTTGATATTACCTTTACATAGACTCTGCTGTCCAGAACTTCCCCTCCTGTTACCCATTCCTGAAATATGTCCATAAGCTTATCTCTGGGAAAACTTCTGTCAAGTATATTATCACAGAGCTCGTCAACATTCCTCGTAACAATGATAAACCTGCCGCCGAGGGCTTCATTGACGGCATCTATAACGGGAGGAGTCACACACTCTCTCAGGCGTGCAAGCAACCTTATATCATCCGGATCTATTTGAAGCAATTGCCTCAGGGAAGAAGCTATTTTATTTTCTCCTATCTCTTCAAGTCCTTTCAGTACATAAGAGAGATTTTCCCTGTATCTTTCCTCATGAAGAGCGGCAAGATATTCTTTTATTCCTCTCTCTATTATGCCTTCCACCTCCTGCAAAGAAGGAAGAGAAAGATCTTTACCCGGGAGAAATCCGCAGGTACAGAGAGGTTTTCTTCTTATCAGTCCCGGCTCGAAATAACGGCATTTTTGCTCCATTATCCTGGCAATATATCTGTCTACTTTTACCCTGTCATCCTTTACGGACAGGAAAGAAATCTTCGAAAAATGCTTAAGGAACCTGTATCCTTCGGTATCTTTAATTTTATCGAAAACAAGGAATCTTTCTTCTGAAAGAACTGTCATATGTTCCTGCTGATACACATATTGATACATAGTGACAAATTTCTCAAAATTCTCCTGCAGTTCCTTCATATAATCTGCCGTAAATACCCTGTTTGTATCGGAGAGAATTTCCATTACCCGCTTTTTCTCTTCTATAATAAGTAAATAATTTTTCTCTTCAGGAACGGAGAAACCGGGATAATTTATATAATGGTAAATAAAAAGATATTTATCAACATATTTAAAAAAGAAATTCTTTATATGTTCAAATTTTTCAAAGGTTTTGACGAAACAGGGGTTCTCCTGAAGAAAGAGGGATAATCTTTCAAGACCCTCGGGGGAAGAATAAGAGATTTTAATTTCATCCAGAACGGCTTTTACCGTTTTCATGTCTTTTCTTATAACAGTCCAATCGAAATCTTTCAATCCCTGATAGTTACAGATTTTATTGATTTCACCGGCCAGTTTATCTATATCCTCTTCCATTTCTCTTTTTTTCTGACATAATATGGCCCATATTTCCTGCTGATTTCCGTAGGTAAAATCTTCTTTCTGGTATTTCTGAGGCAGAAAAGGGAGGGAGCGAATTCTTTCCTGAAGAGAAGAAGGGATAAGCTCTCCCGGCAATATATGGGTAATCTTTTCAAAATTGCTTCCGTTTAACTGGTTTAATCCTATCTTTCTGTCTTCATTTACCGGCGTGATTAAACCTGAAAATATAAGGGAATAGACAAGAAGTTCGAACTGCAAGGAAGATATGCCGAAAAGCCCTTTTCTCATCTGCCAGTATATATCTTCGAGAAGATTTTTTTCTTCAAACATAAGAGATAAAAAGAGAGATGTAACCTCACTTTTTCTGGGAGAAACAGACAGTTCGAAACCTCCGGGGATTTTCCTTACAAGCTTCATGGGCTGAAGAAATCCCTCTATGATCATCCTCAGGCCGTAATCAGGATTTCTGTCTATAATCATCCTTCCGGGCCTTAAAAACCTGTCTATGAGATCTTTTATTTTATTCCTTGTCAGAGCAGGCATAAAAGGGGATATATCTATATGTTTCGGATAAATATATTCCAGAACGGAAGAGGAAACCTGTTCCAGTATATGATCAAAAGAGAAAAGCTCATTTATTACGGAATATTTTATATCGGAAGGAAAAAATATAAACCTGCCCGATTTATAGCTGTCCGTAATCAATGAAAAAATTTTTTTTCTTTCTTTATCTAAAAGAGATGACAGTAATTCCGATGCTCTTTTACCTGTAACGGAAGTGTCTTCTTTATATTCTTCCCATAACATCAGATGGGAAAAAGCTTCTCTGAAAGGTCTTTCATCTATAATTTTTTCAGGAAGCCAGAAGACGAATGATTTTTTGTATTCTATAAGAGGAACTATTGTGTTCTCTAAATATTTAATCTGTTTATCTATTTCAGAGGGAGTGGCGATAAAAAGGACAAAATCCATTTCGCTTTTTGCCATCTGCTCTGAGAGAAGGGCAAGCTTTTCATCGGTAAAACGGATAAGAGAAGTTATGACAAGCCCCGCTTCACGGGATGTATTCTGCCATGTAACAGTTCTCCTTGTAAGAGAATGAAGGCGAAAGTGAGCAAGGGGGAAGAGAGGATCTGTAAACCAGGGGAATAATTGTTCATATATCCTGCTATCTTCCGGGAAAAGACTGTTTTCTATATATTCTGTTTTTCTCTTTATAATAAGATTTATATCTGCTTCCATATCTATAAAATAAGATTTTTCATAAGGTTCCTTATGTTTTACCGTACCTATATAAGCACCGTCTCTGCAGAGTTTCTCAAGTATATCACTTATATACTGATAGTTTATCCCTGACTCTATATCTGTGACTCTGTAGAGAATAATTTCTGCAAGGTTTTTTACTGAATAAAGTTTTTTTATGGGAAGTATGGCAGATATAATCAGAATTTTTATCAGCCTGAAAGCCAGAACTCTTTCTTCGTCGGAAGGAAAAAGCTTATCCATTTCATGTTCGTAATATTTATAAACTATATCATGATATGGATTAAGCCCGACAGTTTCTTTTATCCTTACCCTGAAATGATCGAATATAAGGTCAGGTGTAAGGAGCATATCGTCTGCACATTGAAGTATACCTTCTATATTCCTCGTATCATCGCCTTTTATCTCATAATGGATAAAATCTACAACACCTCGTTGCTGGGAAAAAAGAAATTTCAGATTATCCAGTAAAAAAACTGTTTCAGGGTGAACAGGATAAAGGGAGACGAATCGTTCTTGAGTCACTCCCCATGACGAGAAAGCTACTTTAAATTTTTTATATAAAATTTTCAGTCTATCTATGGCACCATCCTGTTTTATTATGAGTCTTCCCTTTATTAGTTCTTCTATGTGTTTTCCTGTGAGAAAGAGTCTCACAGGGTATCTGTCCTTTATTTTATTGAACACATAGGGGGAGATCTCCCCTGTTTCTTCTATTCTTTCCTGAAGGCTCCCCGCTATCCACAGAGGAAGAGAAGAAGAAATTTCTCCGAGAAACTGTAAAAATCTTATATCTTCATTAAATTTTCTCCCTGTAGGTTTGGAACGGAGAAATTCCGACAGTTCATCAATGAGGAATACTGCCCCTGTATAGCCTGAGGAAGAAAGTATCTTCATAAAATCGGTAAAGAAATATTTTCGTGAATATTTAAATCTATAGGGCAGATCAAGTTTTCCTATGAGTTCTTCCAGTAAAGACAGGTCTCCCCCGTCAGAGAGAACATCTGCCTCTGAGAATCCTTTTTCTGAGAGAAAAATCTCAAGGTCTGTCTTATAACGGACAGTTAAAAGACTTATTATATCATCTTTAAATCTCTTCATATCGGAGAGAATACTTTTACCTGTCAGTTTTTTGATGTACATGTCCAGCGAGAAAGAAATAATATCTTCAAGGCTTTCACTGCTGCTGTATTCCAGAAGAGATAAATTTAAAACAAATTTTTTTTCACTTATAACATTCAGTGCCAGTTCGGAAAGTTCTGGACATGACTGTAACAGAGTGTGAGATACAGGTTCAGTAAGTAACATGCTTAATACGGAAAGAAAATGGGATTTCCCTGTACCGTAACTGCCCTGAAGGAAAAATCCCTGTCCCTTTTTCCTTGAGATTTCTCTTAAGACTACTGTGAGATTTTCTATTACTTCACCTGTGAGTATAAAATTTTCGCAGAGAAGTTTTTTCAGATTTTCATCTGAAAGATCGGAAAATTTAACTACTGTTTTTACCGGTGGGATCTGGATCAGATCTTTTACAGAGTTCATAACAGTTTCCTTTTATATAGTACAACTCTCAATAATTTTTACTTATTCATCTGTAATTTCGCAGGTTATTTTCCAGATAATTTTTCTTATACTTCACTATAATAGGCATAACCGTATCGGTCACAAGCAAATATGAAAATGAATAGACAGTGGAGCATAAAACTTCATCATTTTCATATAAAATTACAAAAGTTTTACCATCTTCTTCTTAAGTCCCCAGAGCTTCTTCTCAGAAGGATGTTTTTTTATGGCTTCTTCTATTAATTTTACAAGAGCCTCTATTTCTCCTGTTTTTTTACATGCAGAAATCAATGAGGTTTTCACGTAATAATCTCCCGGATCATGAAGAAACACTTTACCGAGCACCGATATGGCATCACTGAAATGTCTCATTTTCATATAACAGAAACCGAGCTGTTTTAAAATATAAATATCTCCTGCCATTTGCTCCAGGGCAAGCGTGTAATGTTTTACTGCTTCGTCAAATCGTTCCAGTTCTTTAAGTTTACCTGCAAGGAAAAGTCTTAAATGAACATTCCCGGAAAC